>JBIIIX010000390.1:0-2644 GCA_044234415.1 Cyanobium sp. | reverse complement strand
GCTGTTGTCAACGGCTTCGATTGTCTTCCCCGGCTGCCTCATCGGAGCCAGCGGTTGGCCTGCCGCCGCCAATACGCCGAGGTCTCCGCAGCGGCTCCGCCGCCGCTCAGTGGCGATTCAGTGCGGCTCCGCCGCAGCTCAGTGGCGCTTTAGCGGCCCTCGCCGCTGGGCCGCTCCAGCGGGAAGCCCTCGTCACCCCAGCGGCTGAGGCCGCCGCGCAGGTTGGCCACCCGGGCCAGCCCCGCCTTTTGCAGCTGCTGGGTGGCCAAGGCCGAGCGGCTGCCGGCGTGGCACACCACCACCAGCGGCCGATCGACGGGAATCTCTGCCCGGCGGCGCTCCAGCTCCGGCAGCGGGATCAGCAGGCTGCCGGTGATGCGGCCATCGGGGCCGTGAAACTCCTCGGCGGAGCGCACATCCAGCACCATGAGCTCGGAGCGGTGCAGCGCCACCCAGGCGGGAGGCAATTCCGGCAGGCCGGCATAGCTGCGCAGCAGCGGCGCCCAAGGCTGGGCGGCAACAGGCTCCACCGGCCGACCCGAGCGCAGGTTGCCGGGCACCGCCTCGGCCATGCGGTTCGGGTGGGGCAGCCGCATCGCCTGCATGTGGCCCACGAAATCCCGCTGCGACGCCCGGCCGCCGAGGCGGGCATTGAAGGCCTTCTCCTCCGCCACCGAGGTGACCATGCGGCCGTTGTAGTCGTGGCCGGGGTAAAGCAGGCAGGCATCCGGCAGCGAGAACAGCTGCTCGGTGATCGAGCGGTAGAGCGTGGCGGCATCGCCCTGCTGGAAATCGCAGCGGCCGCAGCCGCGCACCAGCAGCGCATCGCCCGTCAGGGCCCGGGAGTGGTCATCCAGCACAAAGCTGAGGCAGCCATCGGTGTGGCCGGGGGTGCCGCGCACCTCCAGGAAGCGGTCGCCGAAGGAGATCCGATCGCCATGCCGCAAGGGCAGGGACACATTGTCGGCGCCGGCGACCGCCGCCAGGCCGATGGCGCAGCCGGTGGCCTGGCGCATCAGCCAGCTGCCGGTCACATGGTCGGCGTGCACGTGGGTGTCGAGGCAGGCCTGTAGCTGGATGCCCAGCTCCTGAATCAAGGCCAGATCGCGGTTGTGCTGTTCGAACACCGGGTCGATCAGCACCCCAGCGCCGCCGCTCACCTCCGCCAGCAGATAGGTGAAGCTGCCGGTGGCGGCATCGAAGCACTGGCGAAACAGCAGGGCCTGGCCGCCCGCGGCAGCCCGCAACAGCGGCGCGGGGGTGTCCGCCGCGATGTCCGTACGGGTGGGCATGGCTAGAGGGGCGGCTCCTCTCAGGCCTAGGCGCGGCGGCCGCCCCCGGGCAACTGTGGCGATCGGTCCCCACCGCATGGTCAACTGTCCCGCGTCAATCCCGCGAGGATGGCCGCCCGGCCAAAGGCACCATGGCTTCACTCCAGCCGCCACCACGGCGCATCCTGCTGACGGGCGGCAGCTCCGGCATCGGCTTCGAGGCCGGCCGGCTGTTGCTGCAAGCCGGCCATCGGCTGTGGCTGCCCTGCCGCGATGCCGCTACCGCCACTGCTACTGCCACTGCTACCGCCGCAGCCCTGGGTCAACGGCTGGGGGCGGAGCTGCAGACGCCGATCTGCGACCTGGCCGATCTGGAGAGCGTGGAGCGCTGCGCCAAGGCGCTGCTGGAGGCCGGCGAACCGATCGACACCCTGGTGCTCAATGCCGGCCTGCAGTACAGCGGCGCCCCGCAACCGCGCTGGTCTGCCCAAGGGTTTGAACTCACGATCGCCGTGAACCACCTGGCCCATCAGGCGCTGCTGCAGCGGCTGCTGCCGTTGCTGTTGCGGGGCCACAAGCCGCGGCTGGTGATCACCGCCTCAGAGGTGCACGACCCGGACACTCCCGGCGGCCGGGTGGGGCAACCGGCCGATTTGGGGGCGCTGGAGGGGCTGCGGCAGGGGCCCGGAGCGGCGATGCTGGCTGGCAGCCAGCGCTTCAATGCCGAGAAGGCTTACAAGGACAGCAAGCTCTGCAATCTCCTGATGGCCCGCGAAGCGGCGCGGCGCCTGCGGTTGCGGGGCACGCCGCTGCCGGTGTTGGCCTGGAGTCCGGGGTTGGTGATTGCCCGGGGCCCCGGTGGCTTCTTCCGCGACAGCCGCCGCCAGAACCCGCTGGGCCAGGCATTGTTCGCCCTGCTGGCCCGGGATCTGCTGCGGGTGTGCGAGAGCCCGGAACGGGCGGGGGCGCTGCTGGCGGGCCTGGCCGTGGATCCCCTGCCGGCCGACACGGGCTTTCGCTACAGCAGCAACCGGGTGCTGGGGCCGGGGCGGCTGTGTTTCGAGGACCGCCAGCCCAGCGCCGCCGCCCGCGACGACCGGCTGGCGGAGGAGCTGTGGCGGCTAACGGAAGAGCGGCTTGAGCAGGGAGCAGCCAGGCCATCAGCCCAAGACTCAGCAAGGCTTTAAACTGACATGATCATTCAACAAGACTGAAACCACAACTGAGACGGGGCTTAGCTGCATGAATATCCCTTCCACAACTGCGTATCCACCGACCACAGCAGAGAAAAATCCAACAACTGATGATTGACATGCGGCGCTGCAGACGTCGTCGCTTGTCAAGTCGAACAGATCATCGATCTGGGCACCCAA
>JBIIIX010000386.1:0-2654 GCA_044234415.1 Cyanobium sp. | reverse complement strand
GCCCTATCTGCAGACCCTGGTGGCGCGGGAGCACACCGCCCAGGTCGACCCGCACGAACGCGAGGACCGTGAGGAAGCCTTCCGCGAAGCGCAGCTTCGCCTTCTCTACTGCTCCCCCACCATGGAGCTCGGGGTGGACATCTCCTCCTTGAACACGGTGTACATGCGGAACGTGCCGCCCACGCCGGCGAACTACGCGCAGCGCAGCGGCCGGGCGGGCCGCAGTGGTCAGCCCGCCCTGGTGCTCACCTATTGCGGTGCGACATCACCCCATGATCAGTACTTCTTCTCGGCGCCCAACCGGATGGTGTCGGGTGCCGTGAGTGCACCAACGCTGGAGATGGCGAATGAGGAGCTGCTGATCGCCCACTTCCGGGCCCTGTGGTTGGCCGCGACAGGCAAGGCACTGCCCAGCAAGGTGAAGGAGCTGGTGGAGCTGGAGTCCAATGCCAAGCCGGTGATCGGGGAGATTGCGGAGGCCTTGGACAATCCGGCAGCACAGGAACGCGCCTTGAGGGATTGCCAAGCGATTGTTGACGATCTGAAGCGTCATCAGTGGTTGGGCCAAAGCCCGCCGCCCTGGCTGACGGACAGCTGGCTGGAGGGACTGATCAGCGGTACGGGCCGGGATTTCGATCGCTCGCTCAACCGTTGGCGCGGGCTGCTCGATGCGGTCACGAGTCAGTTGACCCAGGCCAGCAAAGACATGGTCAATTACGCTCTACCCCAGCGTGACAAGAAGACAGCTGAGCAACGGCAACGCTCGGCCTTGTTGCAACGAGATCTGTTGCTGGCTGAACGAAGTGGGCCCCAAGGCAGTGGTGGTGACTTCAGCACCTACCGCTATCTGGCCAGTCAGGGCTTCATGCCCGGCTACAACTTCCCGCGGCTCCCTCTAATTGCCTTCATTCCCGGTAGCCGCGAGCAGGTGAATGGAGGCACCTACATCAGCCGGCCTCGCTTTGTGGGGATCAGTGAATTCGGACCTCACTCTTTGATTTACCACGAAGGCAACACCTACAAGGTGAGCGGTGCGATCCTCAATCTACAAGAGCAGGCTGGCACTGCCACCAAAACCCTGGCGACGCGTGATGCGCTGATCTGTGGTGCCTGCGGACATGCCCATCTTGGCGAGGATGGCAAGCAGGAGCTCTGCTGCCATTGCGGCGCGGCTCTGAAGAAACATCCCGACGGAATGGCTATCCCCATCCCATCTCTCTATCAGATTGAGCAGGTCACCACCAAGCGTGCTGAGCGGATCACCTCGGATGACGAAGAGCGGCAGCGGCTGGGTTATGAACTGCTCACCACCTATGAGTTCCCGAAGCAGAACGGCCAGGTGCGGGTGGCGACCGCTGAGGTGAGCGTTGCCGGCCAACCGCTTCTCAGCCTGAGTTATGGCGCCGCCACCACGATCAGTCGCATCAATCTCGGCCGCCGCCAGCGCAAGGAACCCGGCAACATCGGTTTTCCGATCCATCCGAGCAAGGGCAGCTGGGGCAAGGAGTCGGATCTGGCAACCGGCGCCGATGAGGAGGACGACGGTGAAGGCGATCAGGGCTACGTGAAGATCACGCCCTATGTGCAAGATCGCAAGAACGCTCTGCTCCTGCGTTTCCACAGGCCATGGGAGCCGCGAGATCTGATCAGCGTGCGCCACGCGCTTAAACGTGGCATCGAGGTGGCCTTCCAGCTCGATCCAAGCGAGATCGCCGCCGAACTGATGCCCAACGAAGCCAAGGCCACGGCGTTGTTGATCTATGAGGCCGCCGAAGGAGGCGCCGGGGTGCTCAGTCGGCTAGTGGAGAGTCCGACGGCGATGCAGATGGTGGGGCGCACGGCACTGGAGGTCTGCCACTGGCGCTGGCAGGGGGCGCTGCCCCAGCAGCAGGCGGATCTGATCGACGACGACGATCAGTGCGAAGCGGGCTGTTACCGCTGCCTGCTCAGCTACAACAACCAGCGAGACCACGAGCAGATCGATCGCCGGCTGGCCTCGCTCAAGCAGTTTCTCCTGGATCTCTCCCGCAGCGATGTGGTGGCGCAGGGCGGTGATGGCGGCCGCGGGGAGTTGATGGAGAAGCTGCTGCCCCTCAGCCAGAGCGGCCTGGAGCGGCTGTGGCTGCGCACGGTGCAGGAGCTGGGTTACCTGCTGCCGGATAAGGCCCAATCGCCAGTGGTTGATTTTTATGTGGTGCCTGACTTCACCTACTGCGAAGCCAGGGGCTTGGTGTTCGTGGATGGCCCGCACCACAAGCAGCCGCTGCAGCAGCAGCTCGATGCCCGCAAGCGCAAGGAGCTGGATGAGGCGGGTTGCAACGTAATCGTCTTTGGCGAAGATCCACGCGAATGGGATGCGGTGTTCACCGAGTTCCGCTGGTTGTTTGGTGAGGGCCATGCCGATCCGCAGACCTCTGCTCGGGGCACCGATTGAGCAGCGGCCAATCAGAGCGCTATCGCCTCACACAATCCCGTGCCGATCTGGCGCTTTCGCTCAAGCAACTCTTCTGACTCTGCCTGGCCGACAGGAGGTGGCAGACAGGCCGCCAAATTGTATGGAAGACTACCAAGTGAACCCATTGGAAGCCAGCAAGGCCGTGCTTTCAATGTACAAGTATGAACAGAGGTTTACTGGGCAATGGATCGAGGGCTAA
>JBIIIX010000086.1:0-10492 GCA_044234415.1 Cyanobium sp. | reverse complement strand
GGAGGTTTGTCTGGAGTAGGCGGAGAAGAAGAGGGTCTCGCCAGCGAGGGTGAGGTTCCTGTCGTTGCCGCCGTAGCCGAGCGGCACGTAAAACTGGCTGCCGTCGGCGAGCATGCCCCTGCTGGAGAGCTGGCTGGTGGTGTTGGTGAGGGTGTCGGTGACCCAGAGCTGACGGCCGTTGCTGTTGTCGCTGGCGGTGAAATAGAGGAGGTTGCCGTAGGGGGTGAGATCCAGCGGATGGCTGCTGGCGGCGCCGGTGTTGAGGTCGAGCACCCGCACGGTGCCGGCGCTGGTGCCATCGGAGTGCCAGAGCTCGTAGCCGCTGCTGCCGTCGTTGGCGGCGAAATACACGCGGCCATCCCCCACCGGGGTGAGTTGGGTGGGACCGCGGCGCGGCCCTGGCGCCCCGGCGCCGGCGCTGGGGTTGATGTCGCGCACCAGGCCGGTGCCGGCGCTGGTGCCATCGGACATCCAGAGCTCAGCGCCGTGGCTGTCATCGCCAACGAAAAACAGCCGGTTGCCGGCGGCCGTGAGCTCGGCGGGGTAATAGCCCGTGCCGATCTGCGCCACCTTGGTGGTGGTGGGGTCCCCTGCTTTGTATTTCCACAGTTCCTTGCGGCTGCTGCCGCCGGCACCGGCGCCGGCGGCGAAAAACAGGGTGTCGCCGACGGCGGCCAGGTTGCGTCTGGAGCGGGGCAGATCGGCCGGGGGCAGGCTGGGATCGCTGATCCGAACGGCGGTGGTGCTGACATCGGTGCGCCAGAGGTCGCCGCCGCCGCTGTCGGTGAAATAGAGATCGCCCCCCAGGGCGGTGGGCTCGAAAGGGTTGAAGCCCAACCAGCCGCCGCTAGTGATCGGCTTGAGGATCGGCGTCAGGTTGAGGCCGTCGTAGCGGTAGAGGTAGCTGTTGGGTGCGCCGCCGCCGAAGCTGGCGTACAGGTGATCGCCGGCCACGGTCAGGCCGGTCAGGCTCACATTGGCGAAGCCGCTGTTGATGAGAACGGTGCCGAAGAGGGTGCCATCGGAGCGCCAGAGCGGTTCATAGCTGCCGTTGCTGAGCGACAGATACACCTGGCCCTGGAAGGCGGCCCGGGCCTGCAGGCCCGGGTTGGAGGCGAAGGGGTACGGGATCTCGTACACCAGCGTGGTGCCGGCCTCGCTGCCATCCGAGCGCCACAGCTCATGATTGCCCCGGCCGGCCCCGGAGCCGTCGTCGGCGGCGAAGTATACCCAAGGCCCCACAGCGGTGAAGCGCTGGGGGCTGGAGCTGGATGTCAGGCTGATCTCCTTGATGAGCCGGATCATGGCCTTGGGAAGAGATGGGGATTTGCGTCCTGATTCTTCGATGCTAATCCAAACAGCCGGCTATTCCAAGCCAGACCCACACCATCCAGGACTGCTGCCTTTGTAGGAGGTCAGCACTGGCTTGCGCTGTGATCTGGGTCCGATCCAGCGTGATTCTGGCTATCGCGGGTTGTGATACGCGTCATTTGCAGCTGTGACCCGAGTTATCGCCTCCCCTGGGCCGCGTTATCACCTCCTGTGGCGCCGCGTCATCAGCTGATGCGAGCCGGGTTCATCGCCTGTTGCGAGTTGTGTGATCGCCTGATGAGATGTGTGCTGGAATTGCGAGCGATAGAGCGTTGAACTCCACCGATGCCTGCATCGGCATGGCGAAACTGCGTTGGTGAATTTGCTCCCAACAAGCGGCTGGTTCCTCATGACTTACCCCCCCGATGCATTCGCAGCGGTTCCGAATCTCTGCGGAGTCGAGAAGCAGCAAGTGCGAGACCATCGCAGGCCTACTCAACAGCCATGGATCCATCCAGCTCTCGCGGCGCCAGCTTTGATCCGCCAGCCCGCGGGAGGGCGATTAAGAATGCCCCGGCATTTCCGAGGTGCGCAGCATCGCCACAAACCAAAGGCTGCCGATCAGCACCGCGGCGACCACGCCGGCGGCGATGCTGACCCGTACCATCAGGAGCGGCACCACGATCGGGAACAGCACCGCTCCGAGCATCGGGGTGGTGGCCACGAACACCTTCAAGGCGGTGGGGGGAGTTTTCGGGGAGCTTGTGCTGGCCATTAGAACCACTCGGAGACGGCCTGGTGGGCCGGATTGCTGTTGTCTTCAGGTGTGGAGCGGCGGAACTCCATGGTGATGTTGCGCTTTTGCTCGCCATCGGCGGCCACCGCCTCGATCGGATACACCTGCAGGCCATCGCGGAAAGGTACCTGCACCCGGAAGGTGCCATCGGCGGAGAGGGGGACTTCTTCGCCGCCAATCATCAGGCGGGCTGAGGGATCGGTGGCGCCGTACACGATCAGCTCCGCATCGGCCACCAACCAGAACGACCGTTGCCGCGGAATCAGACCCGCCCCCGATTCGCTGCGGCCCGAAGCCCATCCCGCTCCCGACGCGGACGAGCCGCCGTGTTCCGCTTCACCGGACTCGAACTCATGGAAGGCCTCGGACCCGCGTCCAAGCCGCCGCCAGCGCGAGGTGGCTGTTTGGTAGAGGCGCTCGTGTAGGCCGGAATCGGCGGGAGGCGTGCCGGTTGGCAGCTGGGTGGCGGTGCTGGGCCCCTCCAGGGAGAAGGGCACGAACTGGTCGAGGATCTGTTCGGAGGGATGCAGGGATGGCACCCGAGCGACCGCCGAGAAGGCCAGGGAGATCCAGCCTCCGCCGCCGGTGCGGAAGCCCAACTCCACCCGGTAATCGCGATCCGATAAGGGCACGGGGAGGTACCACTCCGAGGCGTGGGCATCGACGACCACCTCCTGGAGGGTGTGGGGATGAACTGATCCACCGGACAGGCCGGTGACATCGGCGACCCGCAGGGCGAGCTGGGTGGCTCCAGCGTTGAGCGCCCGCACGCGATCGTCGTCCGAGATCTCCCAGAACGCATAGGCCCACTGGGGGTCGCGAGGCAGAAACACGATCCGGGTTTCCGGATCGGGGCGGGGCGCCGTGGCCAGCTGCGCCTCAATCGCCTCAAGCGATAAGCCTTCCTCCTGCTGCCGCTGGCTGATCGCCTCCACCAGCTCCTCCTTCGACTTGCGGCTGTAGAGGGTCACCCCCAGCTCACTGGCCACGTGACGCAACTGTCTCAGAGTCTTGGAGGCCAAGGAGGATAGGGCGTTCTGGCTCACAGCAACAGATTTCATTTAGGATCAGTCTGGCGCACTAGGCCATGGGCGACGGCCCCCATGACAAAGCCGTCAGTGGTTGCTGACGGCTTGTGGAGCCTGGAGCCAGGCTGAAGGCTCCGCAAGACGATGGGGAGCCCGGCTTCAGAATCCCAGTGGTCTCAACCAGTGGTCTCAACCCGAGCGCTGCCCAGGCCCGACCGGTGGCCGGCCCGAGATGCTGGCCAGGCCTGAGATGCTGGCCAGGCCCGAGGGCTGGCCAGGGTTGAGGCTTCAGCGGCCGATGCTGCGATAAGGAACCTTCGAGAGGTAATCCGTGCCGATGTTGCTGCCAGCGCTGCCGACGCCACGCAGGGCCGGAAGAGTGCGCACCCAGGGGAGATAGTCTTCGGGGAAACCGCCGCGGCGTTGCTGGGCGCGGGCCGGCAGCGACTTGGGGGTGCCGGTGTAAACGATCTGGGGGAAGCCGAGGATGCCGCGGTAGTAGGCCTCGTAACGGGGGGTGGTGATGTTGAACGGCGTCTCGCCCACCTCGCGGGATCCCACCACGCGGTTGCGGTGATAGGGAACGGTGTCGTAGCCGAAGTTGTCGAGATATTCCTGGGAGTTGAGGATCGCGTCGACAGTGCCCTTAATGCCCTTGGTCATGATCACGGCCGACCAGGCAATCTCCTCAGACCGGCCATGGACGGGACGGCCCAGCAGCTTCTCCACCAGGTGGCGGGCGACCCGGTAGTTGCTGTTGAGGTTGTAAAAGCTGCGGGTGAAGGTGTCAGACAGGCAGAGGGAGCGGATGAAGTCGCGCACGGTGATCTGCCCATCGCGCAGCTGCGATTCCAGGGTGCGATCCCGGTCGACCTTGAAGGCGTGGAAGAAGATCTGGCGATAGGCGGCCTCGATCACGAAGTTCTGGTCTTCGCGGTCCATGGGCTTGTCCATGGACACGGCCTTGGGATCTTCATCGTTGCCCACACGCAGGGGGTTCACCCGTGAGTTCTGGGTGGTTGGGGCGTACTTCAGAAGAGGAAGGGCCACGCGAGATCAAGCGTCCGTCGCAGGCGATCGTAGAAGTGCGGCCTCGTGCCTCCCGAGGCCCGCGCGGCAGGGCTCACAGTCCGTAACGTTGCGCCACGGGGCGCCAGCGCTGGTTGGGCCTGTGCCGGCGGGGCTCACCAGCCCAGCAGCGACACGCTGGCCGCTGGGCTCGCCGTGGGAGCGGGGACCTGGGCGGCGAGGGGTTCCTGCCCCCCCGAGCCCAAGGCCTGGGCCGGCTCCGCCGGCGTTTCTGTAATCCGCGTTTCGACGCAGAACGAGGCCGTGTTCGACAGGCCCTCCACCGTGCTGGTGCGCAGGCGCACGTCCGGTCCGGCGAAGCAGAACCGCTCCAGGCTGTCCATGGTCTCGTAGCTGGTGGTCAGCAGCAGGCCATCGCGCTCATCCATCGCGAAGCGCCCCGCCACCGGGCTGGTCTCCGCGTAGCCGCGATCGCGCAGCAACAGCCCCGCGCGACCGCGCTCGTCGGTGGGGATCAGCCCAAAGACGCTCTCGCCTTCATGGGCCTCCCCCTCCTTGTCCCAGGCCATCGTGCCGTTCCAGGTGACGCGGCAGCCCCCCACGAGCCGCTCGGGATCGCAGCCATGCAGGCTGGCGATCGCCACCAGGCGCCCGTCGCGCGGTTCCAGCTCCACCACCTCGATGAACGATCCCCCGGGCTCGGCCCGGCGATGCAGCAGATGGTGGCTGCTGCGCTGGGAGCGCCAGCGGCCGCAGCTGAGCCGAAAAAAGCTGATGGCGTCGGCGATCGGGCCGCTCATGGGGGCAGACAGGCTGTCTTGATGATCGCAGCCGTTGGCCAATCGTGTGGGGCGACGCCACCGGGTATCGCTGCGGGGGATCGCCGCGGGGCATCGCCGCCGGGTCCTCCGCGGCGCCAGCCTGATCGCGCCGATCCGCTGCTGCCGCGGCTTTGCCCCTCGCCCTTCCCGTCGCTCCCAGCCCCGGCTTCGCCGCCGCCGCTGCCCTGGCGGCCGCCTTCTGCTGGACCGTGGCCAGCCTGCTCTGGCGCCGGCTGCCCACGGCCCTGCCGGCCCCGCACCTGAACCTGCTCAAGAACCTGCTGGCCCTGGCGTTGCAGCTGCCGCTGGTGCTGGCGCAGCTGCCTTCGCTGGCCGGGGCCTGGAGCGGCGCCAGCGCTGGGGAAACGGCCCAACGGCTGGGCATGTTGGCGGCCAGCGGCGTGCTGGGCATCGCCTTGGGCGACAGCTTCCACTTCGCGGCGTTGCGACGCCTCGGCACACGGCGCTGCCTCACCCTGGAGGCGGGCGGCCCCGCCCTCACCACCCTGGCCGGTTTAGCGCTGCTGGGGGAGGTACCTCGGGGGGGGCAATGGCTCGGGGTTGGCTTGATCACCCTGGCGGTGCTCCTGGTGGCGCGGCAACGCCCTCCCCGCCAGGGGCCGCCGGATTCCGATCCGGCGCCGCAGGCCTCCAGCCTGGAAGAGGGCTGCGGCCTGGGACCGGACTCCGGCTTGGGATCGGACTCCGGCTTGGAGAGCGGCGACGCCCTCGACAGCGGGGGCATGGCCAGCCCGGCCGAGCACGGCCTCCAGGCCCCATCCATGCCGCCGCGTCGATCACCGCCTCATCAACAACCGCCGCATCAAGAACCGCCTCAGCAACAACCGCCTCAGCAACAACCGCCAGATCAACCAGCGCCGCATCAACCAGCGCCGCCAGGTGCCAAGACCCAAGCCCCCCTCAGCCTGGCGACCGCCGCAGAAGGCCCTCCGCCGCCCGGCCGCGCGCCGGAATCGCTCACGCCAAGGCCGGCGGGACCGACATCCGCCCAGGCTTCTGAACGCCTGGGCCTGGCCTTTGCCCTGGCCGACTTGGTCTGCGCCTGCGCGGCTGCCCTGTTGGCCCGGGCGGCCTTGCTGAATGGGCCCTTCACGCCGCTGCAGGCGGCCACCTTGCGGCTTGGGGCCGCCAGCCTGGTGCTGACGCCGCTGCTGGGGGGATTGCCGCCTCCGCGGCGCTGGCGCGGGCTGGCCAGCCGCCATTGGGCGCTGGTGCTGACCGCCACCCTGCTGGGCACCAGCCTCTGCATCGTGCTGCAGCAGACAGCCTTGGCGGGGTTGCCGGGGGGGCTGGCCGTGGCGCTGCTGTCCACCTCGTCGCTGACGGGCGTGCTGATCGCGCCGCTGGAGGGGGATTCACCAGGCCGGGCGGGCCTGATGGCGGCCGCCGCCTGCTTGCTGGGTGTCAGCTTGGTGGTGGGTTTGCCGCTGCCGGGCCTGGGGTGATCGCCCCGAGCCGTTGATCAGCCTGGTCCTGGGCCCAACGCCGCAGTTGTTCAAGCTCGAGGGCTAAGGGGGTGACCCCCTCAACCGCGGCGATGGCGACCAGCTGGCCCCCCAGCTCTTCAAGCTGGGGCAGGAAGGCGGCGGCGAACTGGCGATCGCCAGCGAGGGCGGGCTGGCTGGCGGCCCAAGTCTCCAGCTGGCGCCGCTCTGGCAGCGGCCCTTGCCGACGGCCCGCGGCGGCCTGCAGGGTGCGCAGGCCATGGGCCAGCAGTCGCAGGTGGTGGCGCTCCAGGCTGGGAAGCAGGGTGCCCTCCAGGAGGTTCAGCTCCTGGGGATCAAGCACGGGAGGGCTGCCCCTCGGCATCAGAGCCGGATCGCTCGCGAGCCTGGCTGGGTTGGTGGGGGGTGATCCGAAAGCCACAGCTGTGGCCTTCCTCGAGGCGCCAGTGGATCCGCTCCACCTGGCAATCGGGGAAGGTGTGGCGCATGAGCTGGAGCTCCTGGTCGCACACCATCGGGAACTCCTCCGCGATGCGCATGACCGAACAGTGGAATTCGCTCAGCAGCCACGCCTCAGCAACCCCAGCACAGGCCGATGAGGAGCCCGAGGGCAACGCGGGCTGCGGAAGCCCGAGGCTGCCATCGTCGGGGCGGCATTCCGCCACGTAGCCCTCATGACGTCGCAGGTCCACCAAGCGCTCCAGGCGCTGCCGCAGGGGGCCAGGCCCCAAACGATGGCGGTAATCCTCAGCTTTGGAGAGGGCCTGCTGCACCATCAGCCCCCGCAGTTGCTCCGGGGACATGCTGTGGCGCATGGCCTGAAGCAAGCTCAGGGCAAAATCTTCGCTGCCATCGGGGAAGCGATCGTGGCCGGCGGCGGTAAGGCACCAGCGGTTGCTGGGACGTCCCGGGCCATCGTGGGCAGAGCTTGACTGCACCAGGCCATCGTCCTCAAGGCTGCGCAGGTGGCGACGCATCACCTGAACCGAAACGCCCAGACGCTGAGCTAAATCAGCGGCTGTCGCCTCTGCCTGCCGCAGCAGAGCCACCAAAACCGCGTCGCGGGTGGCGGACCCCATCTGGGAGTCGGTGCAGGGAGAGGGGGGGTCCATACAAGGAGCAGCGTCCTTTCACCATGCCACGCGGCGGCCTGAATTGGGTGAGCGCGTCGGCACGGCCCCATGTTGGGGTTCACAATGTTCCTGACCACAACCGCCGGCGCGGTGCCCTATGGTCGTTATTACGAAACCTCGACGTTTCGTAATGGGCCTTCGGTGATGCCGCCCCCGCTCCGCGAGCGGAGCCTCCGCTCCCGCAGCCACCGGTCCCCTTTCCCACCGAGTGCCGTGACCGTGTCCGACAGTTCCCCCAGCGCCAGCCCCGCCGCCCAAGGCCCCAACAGTCTTGAAGTGATCCGCCGCTTCGCCGAAACCTACGCCCAGCGCACCGGCACTTATTTCTGCAGCGATCTGGGCGTCACCGCCGTGGTTCTCGAAGGGCTTGCCCGCCACAAGGATGAGCTTGGTGGAGCCCTGTGCCCCTGCCGCCACTACGAGGACAAAGCGGCCGAGGTTTCGCAGGCGTTTTGGAACTGCCCTTGCGTGCCGATGCGCGAGCGCAAGGAGTGCCACTGCATGTTGTTCCTGACGGAAGACAACCCTTTCCGCGGTGAACAGCAGACCATCAGCATCGACGAGATCAAGGCCTATGCCGCTGGCTGACACCAGCGGCTGTATCCACCACATCAGCCCATGACCACCGCAAGCCGCGTCAGCGATCTCGTCAGCCAGCCTTACCGCTATGGCTTCGTCACCGACATCGAGACCGAGAAGATCGCCAAGGGCCTCAGTGAAGAGGTGGTTCGGCTGATCTCCGCCAAGAAAAACGAGCCGGATTTCCTGCTCAACTTCCGCCTGCGGGCCTGGCGCCAGTGGCAAGAGATGCAAGAGCCCGACTGGGCTGCTCTCGGCTATCCGAGGATTGATTATCAGGACATCATCTATTACGCCGCCCCTCGGCAGCAGGCTAAAAAAGCCAGCCTCGACGAGGTGGATCCAAAGTTGCTCGAAACCTTCGACCGGCTTGGCATCCCCCTCAGTGAGCAGAAGCGGCTATCAAATGTGGCCGTGGATGCCGTGTTCGATAGCGTTTCGATCGCCACCACCTTCAAGGAGAAGCTCGCCGAACATGGCGTGATTTTCTGCTCGATCAGCGAGGCCGTTCAGGAGCACCCCGAACTGGTGCAGCGCTACCTTGGATCCGTGGTGCCGAGCAACGACAACTTTTTCGCAGCCTTGAATTCGGCCGTCTTTAGTGATGGTTCGTTTGTGTTCATCCCGAAGGGCGTCGAATGCCCGATGGAACTTTCTACCTATTTCCGCATCAACTCCGGCGATACCGGCCAGTTTGAGCGCACCTTGATCATCGCCGAGGAGCGCGCTGCGGTGAGCTACCTCGAAGGTTGTACCGCTCCGATGTTTGACACCAACCAGTTGCATGCCGCCGTGGTGGAGCTCGTGGCCCTCGACGACGCGGCGATCAAATATTCCACCGTTCAGAACTGGTATGCCGGTGATGAGCACGGCAAAGGCGGCATCTACAACTTCGTCACCAAGCGTGGCCAGTGCAGGGGCGACCGCAGCCGCATCAGCTGGACCCAGGTGGAGACCGGCTCGGCGATCACCTGGAAGTATCCGAGTTGCGTGTTGCAGGGAGCTGACAGCATTGGCGAGTTCTATTCCGTAGCCCTCACCAACAACCGCCAACAGGCGGACACGGGAACCAAGATGATTCATGTCGGGCCCGGCAGCCGCTCCACCATCGTCAGCAAGGGCATCAGTGCTGGCCAGTCCTCCAACAGCTATCGCGGTTTGGTGCAGATCGGCCCGAAAGCCCGCGGTGCCCGCAACCACAGCCAATGCGATTCGATGTTGATCGGCGATCAGGCCGCCGCCAACACTTTCCCCTACATCCGCAGCCGCCAGCCCGAGGCCAGTGTTGAACACGAGGCCAGCACCTGTCGCATCTCTGAAGATCAGCTCTTCTACTTGCAAAGCCGTGGCATCGCCGTGGAAGAGGCGGTGTCGATGATGGTGAGTGGTTTCTGCAGGGATGTGTTCAACCAGCTCCCCCTCGAGTTCGCCGCCGAGGCAGACAAGCTGCTTGCCCTCAAGTTGGAAGGCTCCGTCGGCTGAAGGCCGCCGCAACGCTCCCCAACGCTCCGGCCAGCACCGTGTGCCGTCGCCACTGTCAGTTCTCCCCCCCCAGCTCTCGCCCCCAGCCCTCGCCCCAGGCTCGCTTCCCACCCCTCTTCCCAACGCCCCTCCCTGTTTGCCGCTGTGATTCGCCCCGACGCCCCGGTTCTGCTTGAGATCCGCGACCTGCACGCCAGCGTTGAGGACCAGCCCATCCTGATGGGCGTGAATCTCACCATCCGGGCTGGAGAGATCCATGCCGTGATGGGCCGCAATGGCAGCGGCAAGAGCACTCTCTCCAAGCTGCTCGCCGGCCACCCCGCGTACACGGTGACATCGGGGAGCGTTCTCTATCAAGGCGCCGACCTCTTGGCCCTGCCGGCGGAGGAGCGCTCCCGCCAGGGGCTGTTCCTCGGCTTCCAGTACCCGATCGAGATCCCCGGCGTCAGCAACCTGGAGTTCCTGCGGGTGGCCACCAATGCCCGGCGCCGCGGTCGTGGCGAGGAGGAGCTGGACACCTTCGCCTTTGAAGACCTGGTGCGCGAGCGGCTGGCGGTGGTGCAGATGGATCCCGCCTTCTTGGAGCGCAGCGTGAACGAGGGCTTCTCCGGCGGTGAGAAGAAGCGCAATGAAATCCTGCAGATGGCCCTGCTGGAACCTCTGGTGGCCATCCTCGACGAAACCGATTCCGGCCTCGACATCGACGCCCTGCGCATCGTGGCCGGAGGCGTGAACCAGCTGGCGACCCCTGACAACGCCACCTTGCTGATCACCCACTACCAGCGGTTGCTGGATGTGATCACCCCCGATTTCGTGCATGTGATGGCCGCCGGACGCATCCTGCGCA
>JBIIIX010000085.1:0-10498 GCA_044234415.1 Cyanobium sp. | reverse complement strand
CCGAATAGGTTTGAGTAGTGTCCCCTAGTTTTGTTGGGGATCAGTCTGGCCGCGTTGGTTGTTAGGGAGACGGCCGAGCTCGCTTTGCTTGCCACTCCGAGAGTGAACTTTGAAGGTGAACAGCGTGGGCGAAGATCGTGAGTGAACAGCGTGGGTGAAGAGAGCGAATCTCCTTGGCTTCGATCGTTGGGCTTCTTCAACCAACAACCCGCGCCCCCTCTCCCCCGATCAGCTTCGGCAGCAGCAGGCCGGTGCGCTCCTTCCAGGCGGCGAACTCCGGATGGCGGGCCAGGGATTCATCCTTGCGGCGCATGTTGGGCAGAAACACGCCGATGGCGAACCCCGCCAGCACCAGCCACGGCTGCCAGTGCATCGCCAGCAGGGCAAAAGAGGCATAGATGAGGATCTCGCCGAGATAGTTGGGGTTGCGGCTATAGCGAAAGAAGCCATCGCAGATCAGGCCGGGCCGCGCCGCCAGGGTGAAGTGCTTCTGGGCATCGCTGCCGAAGTGCAGGAAGCTGCCCAGCAGGTTGAGGGCGATGGCAGCGGCGAGCAAAGCCGGCGGCGCCTCGGCGCCGGAGCTGATCAACAGCCAGGGGGCCAGCCAATAGAGCCCCAATACCAGGAAGCCGATCGGCGCCTCGATCCAGCTGACCGGTCGCTGCCACTGCCGATCGGGGAACAGCCAGTCTTTGATCAACCAGAGCACGCCATAGGTGCCGTGCAGGGCTAGGTAGACCCAGGCGGCGGTGCTGGTGTTGGCGTACAGCAGCATCAGCAGCCCCACCAGCGGCGCCGTCAAACCCTTGTGCAGGTTGATCAGGGTGCGGAGCTGCATGGCCATCGTCCCGGCGAACACGAGGCTAGGAGGCCAGCGCCGCCAGCCCCTGGCGGCAGCGGTCGCCAGTGCGCGCGTTGGGATGGTGAGAATGGGGCCTCCGGCGGCGCTGCGCAGCGATGGCCCCAGCCCCAACGGCGATCGTGCGCGCCGAGCGGCTCAGCCGCAGCTTCGCGGTGGCGGACAAGCAGCCCGGCCTGGCCGGCACCCTGCGGCATCTGGTGCGGCGTCGCACCCGCGAGGTCACGGCGGTGCGCGAGGTGAGCTTCACGATCGAACCGGGTGAGATCGTCGGCTTCCTCGGTCCCAACGGCGCCGGCAAGACCACCACCTTGAAGATGCTCAGCGGGCTGTTGCACCCCAGCGGCGGCCGGGCCGAGGTGGCGGGCTACGAGCCACGCTTACGCCAGCGGGGCTTCCTGGAGCAGATCACCCTGGTGATGGGCCAGAAGCAGCAGCTGATCTGGGATCTGCCGCCGCTCGACAGCCTGCGGGTGAACGCGGCGGTCTACGGGCTGAGCGATCGTGAGGCCCGCCAGCGCATCGACGAGCTGGCGGCGATGTTGGAGCTGGGGCCGGAGCTCACCCGGCCGGTGCGCAAGCTCTCCCTCGGCCAGCGGATGAAGGCCGAGCTGCTGGCGGCCCTGTTGCATCGCCCGCGGGTGCTGTTCCTCGATGAGCCCACCATCGGCCTCGACATCAACGCCCAGGCCCGGGTGCGCCAGTTCCTGGCCGATTACAACGCCAGCCATGGGGCCACCGTGCTGCTCACCAGCCACGACCTGGCCGACATCACCAGCCTGTGCACGCGGGTGCTGCTCATCCACGATGGCGACCTGTTCCATGACGGCAACCTGCGCGAGCTGGTGGCGCGGCTGGCTCCCTGGCGCCAGGTGCGGCTGGAGCTGCGGGAGCCCCTGGCGGCCGAACGGCTGGCGGCCTATGGCGAGCTGGAATCGTGCGAGGGGCGGGCCGTGCGGCTGTTGATCGAGCGGGCGCGGCTCACCGCCGTGGTGGAGCGGTTGCTGGCCGAGCTGCCGGTGCAAGACCTGGAGATCCGTGATCCACCGATCGAGGAGCTGATCGGCCGGCTGTTCCGCCAGGGGGCTGTGCCATGAATGCCTGGGACGCTGCTGAGCAATCGGCCGCGCGGCCTGGTCCGCGGCCCCCCTGGGGATGGCGCCAGCGCTTGCGGCTGGCCCGCGTGCTGCTGGCCACCTATTACGCCGAGATGACGGAATACCGGGCCGAGATTCTGCTCTGGGCCCTCTCGGGGGTGCTGCCGCTGCTGATGCTGGCGGTATGGAGCCAGCTGGAGCCGGCCCCGGGCGCCATGGGCCTGAGCCGCCAGGACCTGGATCGCTACTTCCTCAGCGCCTTTCTCACCCGCCAGTTCACGGTGGTGTGGCTGGTGTATCAGTTCGAGGAGGATGCCTTGCACGGCCGCCTGTCGCTGCAGCTGCTGCAGCCGTTGGCGCCGCTGTGGCGCTATCTGGCGGCCCATCTGGCGGAGCAGGCCACGCGGCTGCCGGTGGTGCTGGCGATCCTGGCCAGCGTGTTTCTGCTGCAGCCCGGCAGCCTCTGGTTGCCGCCGCTGCCGCGGTTGCTGGCGGGGGTGCTGGCCATCGCCCTGGCCTTCACGATCAACTTTTTGCTGCACGCCAGCATCGCCAGCCTCTGCTTCTGGAGCGAGCGGGCCAGCGCCCTCGAGCGACTGATCCTGCTGCCGCACCTATTCCTGTCGGGATTGCTGGCGCCGTTGAGCAGCTTCCCGCCGGGGCTGCGAGCCGTCGCCGAGGCGACCCCATTTCCCTGGATGCTGGCCTTCCCGGCTCGCCTACTGGCGGTGGACGCCAGCTTGGACGTGGGGCAGGGCTTCGCCGTGCAGGCCCTGTGGATCGCCCTGCTGCTGCCGCTGGCCTTGCTGATCTGGCGGGCCGGGGTGGGCCGCTACACGGCGATGGGGGGCTGAGCGCCATGGCCTCCATCCCCTTGGGGCGCTACGGGCGCACACTGCGACGCTTCTGGGGCACCGCCCTGGCCAGTCGGCTGGAATACCGCGCCGACATGGCCGTGGAAGTGCTGGTGATGGCCGGCAACCTGGCCGGCAGCCTGCTGGTGCTGAAGCTGCTGTTCGGCCAGGGCCGCGGCCTGGGGGGGTGGAGCTGGTCCCAGGCGCTGGTGGTCCTGGGGGTGTACACCCTGCTCGATGGCCTCGCCAGCGCGTTGCTGCGGCCGAACCTGAGCGCGATCGTCAGCCACGTGCGCGAGGGCAGCCTCGATTTCGTGCTGCTCAAGCCGATTGACAGCCAGTTCTGGGTGTCGACCCGCACCCTCGCCCCCGCCGGCCTGCCGGAGATCGCCACCGGCTTCGGCCTCAGCCTCTGGGCCGCCGGCCGGGCTGGTGCCCGGCTCTCGGCCACAACCCTGGTGGTGGCGCCGCTGCTGGTGCTGGCGGCAGCGCTGATCCTGTACAGCCTCTGGTTTTTGCTGGCCACCTCCACGATCTGGTTCGTGAAGACCTGGAGCGCCACCGAGGTGCTGCGTTCCGTCCTCACCGCCGGCCGCTATCCGGTGAGCGCCTATCCGCCGCTGTTGCGCAGCCTGTTGACCTCCGTCATCCCCGTGGCGTTCATGACCACCGTGCCCGCCGAGGCGCTGTTGGGCCGGGCCAGCGTCAGCAGCGTTGGCTTCGCCCTGCTGGCGGCTGCCCTGAGCCTGGCGATCAGTCGGGCTTTCTGGCTGTTTGCACTGCGCTCCTACACCTCCGCCTCCAGCTGAAGGGTGGCGCGGCGGCAGCGCGGGCAGGGCCTCCCCGACCCTCTCCCGCGACCCGTTCGCCGCGCCCGCCAGCCCCCCGAGCTGGAGTTGAGGCAGCGGCTGGGCTCCGGCCGGTTCAGCACCAGCTCTCCTCCAACAAGAAATGCTCCACCGGCTCCGGACCGACGAGCAGCTGCTCCTGGGCTGGATTCAAAGGGCCCGCCAGCAACTCGGCCGCCGTGATGCGGCTGCCCTCCGGCAGCAGCGGCCGGTCGGGATCGAAATCAGTGGGGTGGGTGACGCTGCAGGAGAAGCCCCGGAAGATCAGCAGCTCAAACGGCTCCAGCGCCGCTGCTACAGCGGGGGAGGTTGCCGTGACGGGTTCGATGGGGCCCGGTAGCTCACCCCGCAGCCGCAGCACGCGATCGGGTCTGCCGCGGCTGAGCTGCTCCAGGCGGACCAGCAGGCTGGCAATGGGGAGCGTCACGGCGGCAGCGTCATCGCGAGAGGAGCAACGGGGAAGACAGGTGCGGCGGATCGCGACGGGTGGGGCTGGCGAAAGTGGCGTTGAGAGGGAGCTTGAGAAGCCCTGGACACCCCGTCGCCAGCGGGAGTGACGCAGCAGGAGCCGGCCTGGATCCAAACCAGGGCTGGACTCAAAACCCTCCCGCCACCCGACCCTGGCGGGGCAAGCGCACGATCAGCCATTGCAACAGCCCCACCACGTAGGCCACCAGGGCGACATAACCCACGAACGCGGCAACCCCTGGCGTCCAGGTGCCGCCGAACACGAAGCCCAGCAACTGCGAGAGCTGGCCATGCAGGCCAAACGGCGCCTCCAGCCACACCTGACAGATGGCCTGCCCCCGCAGGGCGCCGCCACAGTTCAGGGCCGTGGCCGCCAGGGCCACCGAGGGCACCGCCAGCAGGGTGAGCGCCCAACGCCAGATCCGCAAGCTGAGCGGCAGGGCACGCCAGGGCGGCATATCGCCGAGCTCCTCATTCAGGTCCACCCAGAACCACAGGCTCAAGGCTGTGAGCAAGGGTGCGATCAGCACCACCACGAACCCTACCGGGCGGTTGTCCGTGAGCAGCAGCAAGGCAATCGGATAAAGGCTGGCCGCTTTCCAATACACATCGAGCAGCCGCAGCAGGGCGGGCTCGCGTCGCCACGTCGCCCAGATCAACAGCACCAGGGGAAGGCCAAAGGCGAAGAGGATGCCGAGCCGCACATCCAACCAAACCAGGGTTCGATAAACCCCGGGTTGGAATAGCAGATCGGGCACGGCGAACAGGGCGGTATCGCGCCATTATCCGATCTCCCCCCTCGGGCGATAGGGTCGCTTCCATGGCTGCCCTCCCCTCCTTCCCCTGGCTGGTCCGCCGACAGGATTCCCCCTGGTGCCGAACGGCCTTGGCCCGGGACATCTCCTTGCAAGCTGCCGTCGAGGCGATCGAGACCCAGCTGGCCGGCTGCCCTGAGGCCGACCTGGCCCTGGTGTTCGCCTCCAGCACCTACGCCAGCGATCTGCCGCGGTTGTTGCCGCTGCTGCGCCGCCGCCTCAATGCCCGCCATTGGATGGGCTGCCTGGGGGGCGGCGTGATCGGCACCACGGGCGGCGGCTCCCACCTTGGTGAGGTGCATGAATGCGAGCACGAGCCGGCCCTGAGCGTCACCCTGTTGCACCTTCCGGGGGCGGAACTGCATCCCTTCCACCTGGATCCTGACGAGCTGCCGGATCTGGATGGTCCCGCCGAACCTTGGCGTGAGCGGCTCGGCAGCTCCGTGGACGCCACCCGCTCCCTGCTGCTGTTGGTGGATCCAAGCTGCGGCGCCATCAACGATCTGATCAGCGGCCTCGATTACGCCTTTCCAAGCGCCAGCAAGCTGGGCGGCATCGCTGGTCAACACAGCGCGCCGCATCCCTCGTTGTTGTTTGAGGATCGGGTCTGTGCTGGCGCGGTGGGCTGCGCCATCGGCGGTCGCTGGAGGCTGGAGCCCGTGGTGGCTCAGGGCTGCCGGCCGATCGGGCCGGTGCTGGAGGTGGAGCAGGCCCAGCGCAACGTGGTGCTGCAGGTGAGCCGTGGCGAGCAACGGCATAGTCCGGTGGCGGCGCTACAGCAGATCCTCACCAGCCTTACCCCGGCAGAACGCGAGAAGGTGCAGCACTCCCTGTTCCTGGGGGTCGGCCACCAGGATTTCAGCCTCCAGGCCACTGGCGCCGCTGGGCCGGCCGAGGACAGCGTCCCCTTTCTGGTGCGCAATTTGATCGGGGTAGACCCCCGCAATGGCGCCGTGGCGGTGGGCGACCGGATGCGGGTGGGCCAGAAGGTGCAGTTCCAGCTGCGCGATGCCGATGCCTCCCGCAGCGAATCACGCCAGCTGCTCCACCGCCTCGCCCGCGAGCACAGCCAACCGCTCATCGGCCTGCTGTTCGCTTGCCTCGGCCGCGGCCAGGGCCTCTATGGCCAGCCCGATGGCGACGTGAGCCTCTGCCATGAAGCCTTTGCAAACCTGCCGATCAGCGGCGTGTTCTGCAACGGAGAAATCGGCCCGATCGGCGGCAGCACCCACCTGCACGGCTACACCGCCTGCTGGGCCTTCCTGCTGGCCGATCCCGAAGCGGCACCCTGAACCACGGCTGTCCCATGGTCCGGCAGCACGTCAACCCCCTGAGCCGCTTCTACCAACTGCCGCGCCCCCTGCCGCCGCCGGAGGCGCTGTTCGACGACCCCGAACGGCCCCTGCATCTCGATCTCGGCAGTGCCCGCGGTCGCTTCTTGCTGGCGATGGCGCCGCTCCATCCAGAGCGCAACCATCTCGGCCTTGAGATTCGTCGGCCACTGGTGGCGGCGGCCGAGGCGGACCGCCAGGCTCTCGGCCTCACCAACCTGGCGTTTCTGTTCGCAAACGCCAACATCAGCCTGCCCGCCTGGTTGGAGGCTTTGCCGCAGGGGCGCCTTGCGCTGGTCAGCCTGCAGTTCCCCGATCCCTGGTTCAAGCGCAAGCACCACAAGCGCCGCGTGCTCCAGCCCGCGCTGCTGCACGCCCTGGCCTTGGCTTTGGAGCCGGGCCGCCAGCTGTTTGTGCAGAGCGATGTGCGGGAGCTGATCGAGCCGATGCTGGCCCTGGTGGAGGCCAGCGGCTGCTTCAGCTGGCCCGAGTCCAAGGCGACGCCCTGGCTGCCCCACAACCCGTTGCCCCTGCCCACGGAGCGCGAGCGCCACGTGCTGGCCCAGGGGCTGCCGGTGTGGCGGCTGCTGTTCAGCCGCAATGACGCCCCGGTGCCGTCGCTGACGCGGCTGGAGCGGCTCGCCGCCGACTTGGATCACGGCTTGGATGCCGAAATAGATCCCGACTTAGATCACGACTCCGATTCCGCCTTGGACCCAGCCTCTGACTCGGCGCCAGCCTCGGACTCGGGCTCGGACTCGGACTCGGACTCGGACTCGGCCGCTAGCTCGGCTCCCGCCTCGGACCCTGACTTGGCTCCCGCCTCGGATGGCGAGGCCGTGGCCCCCTGCCAGGAACCAGGCCACCCCATCGGCATCGCCGCTCCAGCGGGACAGCCGCCTCAGGCCAGCCCATAATCCCGACGACTCCTCCCGCTGTTGATGGTCCCCGCGCCTGCCGCGTCTCCCCTGCTGCTGCGCTGGCAGGGGCTGTTGGCCTCCTGGCCGGCGGGCTGGCTGGGGCGCCACCTGCCCACCCTGGCCGGCTGGATCCTCTGCGCCCTGATGGCCGGCCTGCCACTGGTGACCCGCGGCGGCCTGGGGCTGTTGATCATCGCCTGCGGCCTGCTGTGGCTGATCTGGGCCCTGCGCACCCCGGCCGCCGGCGTGGGGCCCATCAATGCCTGGCTGCTGGCCGTGCTGGCGGTGGCGGTGCTGGCCACGGGCTTCTCGCCGGTGCCGGTGGCGGCGTTCAAAGGCTTGCTGAAGTTGCTGAGCTACTTGGGCGTTTATGCCCTGATGCGTCAGCTGCTGGCCGAGGCCCCGGCCTGGTGGGATCGGATCGCCGCGGCCCTGCTGGCGGGCGAGCTGGTCACCAGCGTGATCGGCCTCCGCCAGCTCTATGGCGACAGCAGCGCCCTGGCCCGCTGGTCCGACAACAACTCGGTGGCGGAGGGCACGGTGCGCATCTACAGCACCCTGGACAACCCAAACCTCCTGGGCGGATTTCTGTTGCCAGTGCTGCCGATCGCCGTTGTCGCCCTGCTGCGCTGGCAGGAGCCGCTGCGGCGGCTCTACGCGCTGCTGGCCCTGCTACTGGGGGTGGCGGCGATGGTGTTCACCTACAGCCGCGGCGCTTGGATGGGGATGGTGGCCTCCCTTGCCTTGCTGGGGCTGCTGCTGTTGTGGCGGGCCATTCAGCACTGGCCCCTGTTCTGGCGCCGCACCCTGCCACTGGTTCTGCTGATCGGCGGCGCCGTTGTGCTGCTGGTGCTGGTCACCCAGGTGGAACCCCTGCGCGTGCGGGTGATGAGCCTGTTCGTGGGCCGCGAGGACAGCTCCAATAACTTCAGGATCAACGTTTGGCAGGCCGTTCTCAAGATGATTCAGGACCGGCCGGTGCTGGGCATCGGTCCCGGCAACACCGCCTTCAACCTGATTTATCCGATCTATCAAACTCCCAAGTTCAATGCGCTGAGCGCCTATTCGATACCTCTGGAACTCTTGGTGGAGGCCGGCATCCCGGGGCTGTTGGTGGGCCTCGGGCTGGCCTATGAGGCCTGCCGCACGGGATTGAGCCAGTGGCGCAGCCAAGGCCCGTTGGTGCTGCCCAGCCTGGCCGCCGTGGCCGTGATTGTGGGGTTGGCGGTGCAGGGCCTCACCGACACGATCTTCTTCCGGCCTGAGGTGCAGCTCAGCGCCTTCTTCTGCCTGGCGACCCTGGCGGCGTCCCAGCACGGGGCTGGCCGCAGCGAGCCCAAGGCCGCCGCCAGCGAACTGCCGTCGACGTGAGCGGAAACAGCGCCAGCGCCACCGGCTCCGAAGCCACTGAGCCTGAGGCCAGGGGCACCGAAGCCACTGGGCTTGAGGCCAGGTGCCCTGAAGCCACTGGCCCCGACGCCAGCGGCCCAGAAGCCACTAGCCACGACGCCACTGGCCCCGACGCCACTGGCGCCGACGCCGTGCGCTCCGACCAGGAGGGTGGGCCAGCTGATCAACCCGGGGCTCTGCGCCAGCCAGAGCCCCCATCCCCCGCGGGGGCGAGGGCGATCCCGAGACGGTCTTCCGAGCGCAAAGGGGGAGATCCGCCTGAGCCATCGGCGGCGGTCGGCGGGCTGGGATCTTCAGGTCTGGACGGGGCACCGCCGGGCCGGCTCGTGATCGCCGGCTTCGATGCCGGTCAGACCCATACGCGCTGCCGGCTGGCCGACCCCGCCGATGGTCGAATCCTGGCCGAGGGGGAAGGTCCTGGCCTCTGCCACCTGGCCGCCGCGGCGGGTCCCGAACGCTTCCGCCTCGCCCTCCGCCAGAGCCTGGCGGAGGCGCGCCAACAGCGGCCCGGGCTGGTGGCGCCCCTGGCGGCGGCGGCCATCGGCGCCAGCGGCATCGAACAGGGCAGCGACGTGCAGCGGCAGGGTCTGGAGCTGGCGGCCGAGGCCCTCGGGCTGCCGCTGGAACGCCTGGTGGTGACGGGTGATGAACGCACGGCGCTGCGGGGGGCCTTTCCCGAGGGCCCCGGCGTGGTGGTGATCAGCGGCACCGGCACGATCGCCGTGGGCCGCGATGGCAAGGGCCGAGAGCACCGTTGCGGCGGCTGGGGCTGGCTGCTGGATGGGGCTGGCTCGGCGATGGACATCGGCCGCGACGGGCTGAGCCTCAGCCTGGAGATGGCCGATGGCCGCCGGCCCGATTCCGCCTTGCGCCCCAGCCTCTGGCAGGCCCTTGGCCTGGAGCCGGAGGCTGGGGACGCGCCCCAGCGGCTCAAGGCGCTGGTGGTGGATCCGGCCTTCGCTCCCGCCGGATTCGCGCGGCTGGCGCCGCTGGTGGAGCGGTTGGCAAACCAGGGTGATGGCGAGGCCCTGGCGATTCTGGAGCGCTCCGCCCAAGCCCTGGCGGGGATGGCGGCGGCGGTAGCCGGGCAGCTGCGGCTGGAGGCACCCGAGGTCGGCGCTTTGGGGGGCGCGATCGAACACCTGGCTTGTTTCCGCCGCTGCTTCCAGGAGGCTTTGGCTGTGCGCTTGCCGGCGGCGCGGTTGTGCCAGCCCCATGGTGATGCCCTCGCCGGGGCTCTTGCTCTGGCGCTGGAGCGCCTGCGGTTCAGCGGCGGTTGAGCGCTGATCGTTGAACTCGGATACCCGCGGGCCGCTCACCCGAGTGCCGTCACGGTCGGCAGCTGGGGCGCGAACGGTGTTGGCAAAGGGTGACAGCTTGTGGCCAAGGGATGGCAACCATGGCTTCTGCTGGAGCAAGCTTCCAAAGGTACCGGTTAGAGTGTGATGGCTTTACGCCAATCGGTTCAAGCCCAGCCAATCGTTTCAGTGGGTGATCAAGTGCCATTCGGTCAGTGATGAACCTTTCCACGGCTCAATCTGTAGCACTGGCTCACCTGGACAAAAACATAGCCACGCCTGTTTTCTTGGGGCATCTCACGGATCCATCAAAAACAGCAGTCAAAGCTTCAGATCATGACTAGCCGACCTCTCTCGCAATGGCTCGCCTTGCTTGTTGTTGCCGTCATCTTCCTCACAAGCCTGGCATCTTTTTTTCTGATTGATAATTTACTCGGCAGCTTGGCGACTGCGGATATTAATACTCGCGCCCGAGGCCTCATGGAAACCATGCTAGCAGTGAGGCAATATACCAACGAGAAAACGACACCCATTATCGAGCCCTTGAATTTCCAGAAGTCTCAGAAGTTCTTGCCGCAATCGGTTCCGAGTTATGCAG
>JBIIIX010000385.1:0-2662 GCA_044234415.1 Cyanobium sp. | reverse complement strand
CACGTGGCGGGTGATTACCGAGCGTTCCCGGCCAAACAGCTCCGCCATCTGGGCCTGACTCAGCCAGACGGTGTCAGCCTCCAGGCGCACATCGAGCGACACCTGGCCATCGGCGGCCTGGAACAGGATGACCTGATCGAGGGCCTGCTGCTCCAGATGGTCTTCTGTGATGCGTGCCATACTCAAAGACTAAAGAACCTGCCAAAACCCGGCACGGGGCGAACCATGCCGAAGCAGCCGCCCCGCTTGCTGCAGCGCGGCGAGCTGAAAGGTTGGATTCGACTGTGAGATCCCGCAGGATTGCCAGATCGATCGCCGACAACGGCTCTGCCTTGATCTCCGAACCTTTCTCCGAACCGATCTCCGAACGCAGGGCATCGTGGATGGCCTCGAGCTGGTAGGTCACGAAAGGCTCCAGTTCCCCCAGCTGGTCGGCTTGCCCGAGCGATGCGTAATTACCCTGCTGCCGGGAACGGATCACCTCCTCAATCGGCAGCCAGGCGAGCAGCGGATTCAGCGGCTGAGGATCAGGGTCTGCCAGAGGCGGCCGAGGCGGCCGTTGCCATCGGCGAAAGGATGGATGAACTCCAGCTCGTACGCCCGTGGGCTTCCAGCAGATGGTGGTGGTTGGCGGGATTCAGCGGGGCAGGGCGTCGTAGGCGGCAATCGTATTGCGTACATCTTGAATGTCGCGCGCGGGGCCGATCACCCGCTTGCCATCAAACAGGGCGCTCACCTTCTCGACACTGAGGCTGTTCTGTTCGATCGCCAGCGAGGCCTGGATGGTGCGGATGCGGTTCTCGCGCCGCAGGCGCGGCGATGGCTGCGAATCCTGACGGGCGCTCCAGCGGCCAAGGGCTTCGGCGATGGCAGCGACGCGGTTGAGCAGCGCCGGGGTGAGCGTCAACAGCGGGGCGTCGGTGTCGCTGGGATCGGCCCACGTGGCGAACGGTCAGTCATTCAGGCCCTGCTCATGCGTCGCGGACGTGTGCCTTGGCCGATGCCCACGACGACCAAGCCGCTGACCTCGCGGAAAGCCTTAAATAAAAAAACCATTGCGCCGCAATGGATTTGGAGGAGGAAGCGGCTTGATGACGGGTGGGTCATGAAAAGAAACTCAGGCCCAGAACGGCAGGTAGCGGGCAAACTTGCGAGAGCCACCGACGCTGGCATCGGGCTTGATCAGGCCAGCCTCGATCGTTGCCGCGATCACCTGGGACGTCAGCGTCGCTTTGTCCTCTCCAAGGTGAAAGCGCTCTCGTAGGGTCTGGTTGGTCATGCGCTCCCGCATCACCCATCGCAAGGCGCAGTGTTGGTAGCAGGCGCGCACACGGTCATTGCGATCCATCTGTTCGAATGGCCGCGGACCAAAGAGCGTGGCGACGGTTCTCCGAAAACCTGCATGAAAATCCGGGGCGGGGAGTTGATACACCTCGGCAGCCTCCACCACACGATCGATACCACTGCTCTTCTCTTCGCAAATACCCATCCGGCGCATCAGGTCTGCCAAGCGCTCATTGCGAGACTGATAGCCGTCGATGAACCGCTCGACCGGCACCAAGGGCTCGCCTGGATTTGAAATCTCAACGCGGTTGCTGTAGATTTCGATCATGACGGAAGCGCCTGCCAATGTAAAGTCTTGATGGATCAAAGCATTGGCAAGAAGCTCACGGATGACCACGTCTGGGACGAGCTTCACCTCTTTGCGCAAGGCGCACTCGATCACTTCATTCTGCGGAAGCTGGGCATAAGTATATTGAACAAGCTCTTGGTAGCCCACAGCATAGCCTCGCGCAAAGAGCTGATCCAGCTTTGTCTGCAGCTTTGATGCAGCAGAGTAAACGATCACGCGCGCGGCCTTGCGTGCAATATCAGGAAATTCGTTCATTCTTCGCGCCAGCAGTAGCGCCCCGATCCGCCGGATAGTGAAACTGCCACCGAATTGATCAACGAGGTTCTCACCAATAAGCCTGTCCAGCACGCCAGCTCGATCGGTGGGATAGGGCAGCTTCAGAAGCTCAAAGAAGGTCTGGGTATCGAGGAGCTCCACCACATCCTGTGCATCCAGGCCAGTGCGCGAGGGTTCTTCGAGCCAATCGGGCTGGCCTTCGGAGAAGATACGGCGGAGTTGGTCCTCGCTCATGGGAACCAATGCTTCGCCGGCGCGCATCAGGTACTTGCCGTCCAGGTTGTAGGCCGTACCGCGCGGTCTTGATGGGATGTGGAAGACCAGCACCCGACCATCTGGATGGGAAACGGCCTCGATGTCCACACGGAAGCCGACAGCTTTAAATAGTTTTTCGGCGGCATCGACGATGTTCAGAAATGCTTGCGTGCCCACAACAGGACGGGGAGGCCTATCGGCTATGCCGAGGAGTAGCACCCCTCCACCTTCGTTAGCCAGGGCGACGCAATATTCATTCAGCTTGCGTGTGTCAAACTGTTGTTTTGCTTCTTTGAATTCCAGTCGCTGGTGTTCGCTGGTGGCTTGGCGCCAGAGATCAATTTGCTGCGATGTGGTATTCATCAGACATCCGCCTGCTCCAGCAGCTTCTCGGCCTCAGGGATGCGCAGTTCGCCGGAGATGAGTTTGGGGAGGAGGGTGTCTCTGGCATTGGCAAGAAGCTCCACCTCTTTCATGTTTGCAACTATTGCTTCGTAA
>JBIIIX010000384.1:0-2668 GCA_044234415.1 Cyanobium sp. | reverse complement strand
CGGCAAGGATTACGGAGTTCAGCTGCTGCGACGTGGTCTTGCTGTTCGGGCTGGAGAACGGCGAGCACAGAGAGGCGCTCCACAAGCTGCTCTCGATGTTTGGGACCTGCAAACCCCGTTTGGGACCCGCAAACCCCTGCAGCACGTCCTGGAACACCAATCCGCTGATGAACACCTGTTCGCCACCCTGGAGAGCCGCGCGGAGAGCACTGTCATCTGGTGAGCCCGGCGGGCTCTCACGGCGAAAGGCTAACGACCACACGGAGGTGTCGACCAGCAGGCTCATCGCTGGCGATCTCGTTCGGCCTTGTAGGCATAGCCGGGGTCCCAATCGAGCTTTCCGAACAGCTCGGCAACCTGCCGCTGCTCCCGGCGCGCGATGAACACCTGAAGGGCGCGGGTCACGGCCGCGTTCTTGGTGGGCTCACCGCTGACAAGGAAGGCGTGATCAAGCAAGGACTGATCGAGAGCAAGATTCGTGGCCATGTGTGGCCTCGGCAGCAGCTGTTGACGCATGACTGCCGGCGGCCTGGCTGAGGGGACCGACAAAAGCAAGCGAGCGTTCATCAGCGTCTCCTCCACCAGTTCCACTCCCCGTCTTATCCCCCACCAGCGCTGGCCTGGCGGCGTCAGCATGCAGCCACGCCCGCCGAGCCCCCAATCCCCTTCCCTCCGACGAGCCCCTGCGGCGGTGCGTCGCCGATGCCGACCCGGTGAGCGAAGGCCACAGCCTGGTGATCCCAAGGCGCCATGGGGCCGATGGGATGGCGCTGCATCAGCTGGGGTGGAACGCGGTGGTGGGGCTGCTGCGGCAGCGGCGGGAGATGCTCAGCGCCAAGGACGCCACGATCAGCGGCTGGGCTGGTTCATGGGCCGAAAACCTGGGGTTGTATTCAGGCGAAGCGGCGGGACAGCCGGTGTTTCATGCGCATTGGCACCTGATTCCAGGGAGGGCGGGGGGGATTGTGATGAGCCAAGGGTGCGGCGAGGGGAGTGATGACTAGAAAGCAGGGGTATTGAGTTCAGCTTGACTGGCTTACGCTGCTATCACCTTCCCGCTAGAGATTCTGTTCCATATTAGAAGCTATTTGGCGGCGGGCCAGGTGCATGGCGACGATAGGCCTCATTTGGAGACATTGCTGGCTGCAAAATGTTGCGTTGCGGTGTATCGCCTACGAACCGCGACTGGAAAAGGTTAAGAATGCCAGCCTCTAGAAGCTTTCCGCCAGCTTCAAGACCGAACCTGACGCTAAGAGGCATCACAGAATCAGATCCTTGTTGCATCTCGGAAAGCTGGAAGACTTTCTCGAAGAAGCTCGAGCACTTTGTATTTCCCAATCCCAAATCATCTGCTCTAGGCTGCACGCGATGGCCGAAGGAATATCTCATGCTTACTTTAGCACTGACTCGCTGAAGAAGTTCGGCTGTGCAGCGACAAGAAGCGAATCCGTTTCTCCGCAGATGCACCATCGTGTGCGCGTTTCAACCTCAGCGCGACTCTTGCTGAAATCGCCCGGAGAGAAATACCAGTTACGTGAGTTTACCGCAGCTACTAGCTGAGGGAGCGGTGGATTTGAACTATCGAACTGGGTGCTTGAATATCCCACGCAAACGACATCATCCTCAACCAGAAATCGAGCAAGTCTGCTCACGGCCAGTATCGCAGGTTGGATTGGATACCACATTGGTTTTAAGTTCCATCTAAAGCCGAACGCTCAAGATCATCGGCAGGCAATAGCCCTGTATCTTGGAGGTGGTGACTTGGCTCCCCGCCCGCTGGATCTTGAGCATTGGCCTTCGAGCGAATGTGTGGATCGTACTCAGCGTGACTACCCATCCAGAACAAGATCAAGTCATTGCCGCTTTCTTCAACAGCTTAAGCTCTGAATCGAATTCCAACTGTGCTTGATCTGAATCTGCCTATCTTCAAGAAATGGAGTGAAGGATGGCGGGGCTTTGAGAAATCCGAAGCAACGAATAGCCCGGAGTGCTGCCTCTGAAGGATGTGAGTGTTCGCAGAACCAGAAGCGCGGGGTAGCTCGATGAGCCTTCCCTTCACAAGCAACAACGACAACTGCTCCGCTTCCGCATCGTCGACTGCTCCTGCTGCCGCTCCATCGCCGCTCTAAAGCCAGCGCCTCTTGATGTCTTCTCAGAGCAAGGCAACCTCGCCCTCCCCACATGCCACAGCATCCCCCGTCAAATTGAGGGCTCCATCGCAAGGGATGGCCTGCCGAAAAAATCTTCATGGTTGACTGGGGCCATCCACGCTAGAAAGGTTTCAGCCGCTTAGCGTTTAGACATGCCCAGCAAGACAATCCTGCGGCGGTGCAGCCTTGTTCTCGTTGTCGCAGCATCCTTTGTACCAACCGTGCTGTGGGCGCTACCGATTGAGCAGATTCCCAATCCGCGCAAGATTCAAGGCAACTGGGTGTCCGATGTTGCCAACATCTTGCAGCCTGAAACCGAGCAAAAGCTGAACACGTTGATCAATCAATTACAGGCATACAACGGTAGCGAAATAGCGGTGGTTACCCTGCCGGATAGCACACCACTAACTACACCAAAAGAATTGGCAACAAAGCTCTTTAACACCTGGCACATCGGGCAAAAAGACAAAGACAATGGACTGCTCTTTCTCATCTCCGTCGGCGACCGACGGGTGGAA
>JBIIIX010000383.1:0-2672 GCA_044234415.1 Cyanobium sp. | reverse complement strand
TCGTAAATGTAATAATTGAGAATTGCATGAGCCGGGCGACCATCCGCCAGCAAAGCCGCAGCGACAAGGCAGCCTAAACCGTAAAGTCTTTTCGGCAAATTGAAGGGCATTGCAAACCAAAAATGCTATTGCACTTTGCTGACCGAGCCCGATTCAGCGGGGGGGGTGTGCCACCTGAGCAATTGGACGCCATGATGCCCACTGCGGCGATGTCAGTGGTGCCGTCATCCCGATTCGAGATCGACCATCGGCAGCTTCTGGCAGCCGGCTCCAACAGCAATCCGTGCCGATGGGTCAGTTTCGGCAGGGTGCGGCCCAGTTCCTCCAGGATGGGATCGGAAAGCACAACCTTGAGCGCTCCATGGCGCCAGGCGGCGATCAGCCGGCCGGGGATGCTGCCGGGGTAGGCCAGCCCTGACAGGAGCACATGGGTGTCGAGCACCACGCCCAGGCTGGGCCTGGTTCAGGCCCCGGCGCGGGTGGCGGCGACGGCTGCATCAATCTCCGCTAGCTCCCACGCTTCCAGGATGGGATTGCCTTCCGAGAGGCTGTTCTGCTGTCGCGCCCCGCGACGAGCCGCTGCAGCCGGTGGGCGATCGCCTGGTTTGAACCGATCGGGGACCGCGCACCTCCTGGCCTTCCCTGACTGCTGGGGGCGATTCGAAGCAGCGCCGCAAGCGGGTGAGGCGCGTCAAGCGCTCGCGCCGCACTCGGGTCGCCCTCCCAGTGCGCTGTCCGGCTTGAGCCTCTTGGGCGCGGCTGGGGCCGTCAAACTGGCGACCCATGCGCGGGGCCGGTGAGCCGTCGGCAGTCGCGAAAGCTCCAGCCCAACAGCCGCTGGGGCAGCGGCGTGCGGACGCGGTGCTGGCCGCTGGCGAAGGGGCCCCTGGGGATCCGGATCCGCCCCCCGAGAGGGGCCAGGGCCAGGCACCTACGGGCCGCCACCGCCCGCCGCTGCCTACTACTGAGCGGCCTAGGCGGCCTGGCCTCGCTCTGGTGGGGGCACCCCGCAGCCGCATTGCCGCTGGCCGCCAACGCCCTCCCCTTGGGTAGCCCCGCCCCCAGCTCCACCACAAGCCCGGCCGGCGCCAAGCTCCCCAGTGATGCCTCCGCCAGCCCAACCGATAGCCCCACTGGCCAGCCCGCCGAGACCCCGGCCTTCAGCCCCACCTCCACCCTGCGCCTCAATGTGAACGCCACCCTGGGGGGCTTGGGCTATGGCGGCAGCGCCGTGGATGGGAGCGCCAACCAGGCCCTGGGGCTGCCGTTGCTCAATGCGGTGAGCTTCAACCACGACACCCGGCTGACGCTCGACACCAGCTTCAGCGGCCAGGATCTGCTGCGCTTGCGGCTGCGCGCTGGCAACTACGGCGGCTCCGGCTTCTTCTCCAATCCGCCCACGCCGCTGACGCGGCTGGATTTCGCCTTCGAGGAACCGGCCTGCACGGCCACCGCTCCGGTCTGCGGCCGCGATGCGTTCACGGTTAACCGGGCCTTTTTGCAGCTGCCGCTCGGCGCGGACCTGCGCCTCAGCCTCGGGCCGCGGGTGATGCAGGTGGATCTGCTGCCGGTGTGGCCCAGCGCTTACACCGCCTCGCCGATCCTGGAGTTGTTCCAGCGGGCCGGCGCCGCCGGGGCCTACGGCCGTCGTGTTGGTGGTGGCATCGGGCTGGCCTGGCAACCGCGGGGACGCTGGCGGGGGCTGTCGCTCGCCTATGCGGCCGTGGCGCCCGAGGGTGACAACGGCTCACCGCAGCGGGGGGGCCTGTTCACGGGCGTCGGCGGTCAGACCACTACCTTCCAGCTGGCTTATACCCGCGCTAGCTGGAATCTCACCGCCACCTACAGCAACACCGCCCAGGCGGCGCTGCTGCGCGGCACCCCCCTGGCCAGCCAGCTGGCGGCCCAAGCCAGCGATGGAGCGCTGCAGTCGTGGGGGTTGGCGGGCTATTGGCAACCATCCCGGGGCGGCTGGATCCCCTCGATCAGCGTCGGTTGGGGGCAGGACAGCTTCGGCTTCGCGCGCTGGCCGGGGCTGGCGGGGGTGAGGGGACTGACGGGGGTGATCACCAGCTCCTGGTCCCTGGGGCTGCAGTGGAGCGATGTGTTCGGCGCAGGCAACAATGTGATGCTCGCCCTGGGGGCACCCGCCCAGGTGACGGCGTTGTGGGGGCTGGCGGAGCCAGCGCCGGATGATGGCGCGTTGGCCCTGGAGCTGGCCGGCCAGATCCGCGTCAGCGACAACCTCAGCCTCAGCCCCGCCCTGTTCTGGCTGCCCCGGCCGCGCGGGGCGATGGCCGGCACCTTGAGCGTCAGCGAAGCGTTGCTGCCTGGCCCCGGCGCCTCGCTGCCGGCCCCCGGGGCCGCGGCGCCCAGCCTGAGCGTGTGGGGGGTGGTGTTGCGTAGCACGCTGCGCTTCTGAGCTGGGCCGCTCCGGACGGGGTTGATCGGCCCGCCGCCGCCAGACCAGCTGGTCGCGGGGCGGGACCCGGCCGCGAATCCTTGGGTTCAGCCGCCGGCGATGGGGTCTGGAGCCCGGGATCTGCCGAGCGGTTGGCCTAGCCTGCCAGCGCAGGTTGTGCCCCGGGATAACAACGATGGAGGTGGTAGATGGTCAGATCCAGGTGCAGTCGTTCCTGACGGTGACCCTGGGCATCCTGGTGCTGTTCCTC
>JBIIIX010000382.1:0-2678 GCA_044234415.1 Cyanobium sp. | reverse complement strand
GGCGATCCCAGGATTTGGGAGCCAGCGGCGATCCAACGGGGCAGCTCCTGCGCGTGCACCTGTTTGGGGAGGAGGAACCGTTGACGCTGCCGCCGCCGCTGCCGCCGGGGAGCCAGGCGCCCTGGCAGGCGCCGCCCTTGCTGCCGAGCCATCCCCACCCCGGCGAGCTGTGGCTGGAGCTGGAGGGGGTCCGCCCCGGCCAGCCGATCTCCCTGGCCTTTCAAGTGGCGGAAGGCAGCGCCCGGGGCGCCCGGCCGCAGGAAGCGATCCGCTGCGATCTGCGGAGTGGCTGGCGTTGGCAGGCGCTGCCGGTGCGCGAGGACAGCACCGATGGGCTGCTCCATTCCGGCATCGTGGGCTTTGCCCTGCCCGAGACCGGGGCCGATCAGGCGCCATTGCCGGAGCGGCTCTGGATCCGCGCCAGCCTGCTGGCTCCGGTGGAGGCCTTCGCCACGATCCTGGCGGTCCAAAGCCAAGCGGTGGAGGCCGAAGCGCTGCGGCCGAGCGGCGGGGAGCCCCTGCCTCCCCACACGATCACCGCTCTGGAGGAGCTGCGGCCCGAGATCGCCGCGATCCACCAACCGTTCAGCTCCCGTGCCGGGCGGCCCGCCGAAACGGAGGCGGCGCTGCGGCTGCGGGCGGCGGAACAGCTGCGCCACAAGGGCCGGGCCCTGGCGGGCTGGGACTACGAGCGCTTGCTCTGGGAGGCCTTCGCCAGCCAGCTGCACGCGGTGGTGTGCCTGCCGGCGCGTGGGGAGCGAGGCGTGGAGGTGGTGGTGATCCCCAACCTGCGGCGGCAGGTGCCGCGCAATCTGTTTACCCCCGGCACCCCGCTCGATCAGCTGGCGGCGATGGAACGCCACCTGCGCGAGCGCTGCCCGGCGGAGCTGGCGCCGGTGGTGCGCAACGCCACCTACATGCCCGTGACGGTGCGCCTATGGGTGTGCCTGCGGGAGGGCGTAGACCCGGCCTACGCGGAGAGCCAGCTGCGGCAGGAGCTGATCCGCTGTTTATCGCCCTGGTGCTTCGACGCCGACGCCGAAGTGCGGCTGGGGGGCGAGGTGCGGGCTGGCGATCTGGTGGCGGCGGTGGAAGCGTTGCCGTTCGTGGCCTACCTGGAGCGGCTACGGCTGTTCCTGATGGACCCCGGCGGCAAGCCCCTGCGCAGCGACGAAAAGGTGCTGCGGGCTCCGGCCGCGGACGTGGTGTTGATCGCCGCCGCGAACCAGGAGATCGAGTTCGTCTCCGCCAGTGCTCAAGCGCCTTCCCTGAGCGGGATCGGCAGCCTGCGCATCGGCCTGGATTTCCAGGTGGCCTGTGGCTGACCCCTTCCCACTGACCCAGTCCTTCATTTTTTCGTCATTACCGCCATGCCCAACTCCAACAGCAAGAGCCGCCAGGATCTGCGCTCCCGCTTCGTGCGCAATGCGATCCCCAGCGAAACGGATTTCGCTGATCTGATCGCGGCCGGCCTCAACCAGGCGGACGACGGCGTGCTGAAGCTGCCGGACCAACCGCTCGGCCTGGTGCGCCAGAAACCGGATCAGCCGGTGCTGCGCTTCTATGCCGATCCCGCGGCGGAGGGATCGGCCTGGCAGCTGCAGTTGGGCTCCGGAGACAAACCCAGCTTTAGCTTGGCGGCAGCGGATGGCAAGCCGGCATTATTTGTGGATGGGGCCACGGGCAATGTGGGGATTGGCATCGACAGCCTTGCCGCCAAGCTGCATATCAACCACGCCAACCAGAGCCCAAGTGGTGGCGCCCTAATTCTTGGTCCAACCGATCAGTCCAACTTAAGATTGGGCTATAATCAGGGCTATAGCTGGATTCAATCCCATGGCAGCAAGCCATTAAGCATCAATGCAATTGGCAATAATGTGGGAATTGGCACGGTCAGCCCGGGGAGCAAGCTCACCATCCAAGGAAACTTTAATGAATCAAAAGACCCAGAGAGTGGCATTAGAGATGGCGGATTGGTGGCGCTGAAAGGCACTGCGCCGCAAATCGATTTCATCGACACTAACCATGGCGACTGGGCGATTCATGTGAATGATGGGCGCATGTATTTCATCCGCGAACCTTGGGAGCATGAGGATCTTGTCCTGGATGGCAAGGGAAACATTGGCATCGGTTCCTCTGCACCCCAGGCCAAGCTCAACATCCGCGAGATAACCGGCACGCCTGCGACAGCGCTCACGGGAACGTTGCTGCTGGACCATGAGGATGCTGGCGGTGCAAGCAGCATCGTTTTCCGAAGCAAGGTGAACAGGGGTAGTGATCATGCGTTTATCGAGTTCAGGGACAGGAATCCGGGGATCAACGATATTGAGGCTGCTTTGCTGACGATTGGCGTCCGGGACGATGGCAATGATCATCTCGCCCTGATGCCCTCTGGAAACGTGGGCGTAGGCACCACGACACCCGCATTCAAGCTAGATGTTAATGGCCCAGTTAGACTTGGAGGATTTACAACTACGGACAGGGATGAGTGGCCTAATATTGTATGGTGCCGTGAAATAGATAAAAATTGGGATGAGGGTCTGATTAAGCATGCTCCAGATAAAGGCTTTTTCAGCCGCTCTGGCTTCGGCGTGCATCTACACGAAAGCCGGAGTTTTACGGTGTATTCCACTGGCTGGAGGCCTCTTTTGGGAATTGAGGGCGGAACAGGAAATACC
>JBIIIX010000380.1:0-2687 GCA_044234415.1 Cyanobium sp. | reverse complement strand
TCGCCGCTGCCGCTGTTGCGCCAGTAGAGGTTGTAACCGCTGGCGGTGCTGGTGGCGGCGATGGCGCCCCAGCCGCCGCCGGGGTTGCTGGGAGAGGCAGGAGCGCCGAGGAAGCTGATCTGGAGCGGCGCGCCAGCGCCGTTGCGCAGCGCATAGCCCAGGCTGGTGCTGCCCAGGTTCACACCATTGATCGTGGTGGGGCCTGGGATGTAGCCATCACTGTTGAGAATCGTGCCCACCACCGCTGCCGTGCTGCCGATGCGGTAGCCCGCCCCGGCCACCAGGCTGAGGGCGACGGTTTCATCGGCTTCGCTCTCGCTATCGGCACTGGGATCGACCGTGACGGTGGCGCTTGCCGCACCCGCCGCGATCGTCACCGACTTGGTGGCCGGGCTGGCGGCAATGCCGCTGTAGTCACTAGCGAGGCTGGCGCTACCGGCCACGCTGTAGAGCACCGTCAGGGCGGTGCTGGTGGAGCCGGTGCGGCTGAAGATGTAGCTCAGATTGGCGCTGCCGTTTTCGGTGACGGCGGTTGGTGCCAACGACAGCGTAATCAGCGGCTCTTGATCGGCGATGGTGCCCACCACCGCCGCCGTGGTGCCGATGCTGTAGCCCGCTCCGGCGACAAGGGTGAGCGCCACGGTCTCATCCGGCTCGCTTTCGCTATCGCTGATCGGGGTCAGCGTGACCAGGGCGGTGGCGGCTCCGGCGGCGAAGTTGAGGCTGCGGATCGTCGGCGTGATGGCGATGCCGCTGTAGTCGACCGCGGCGAGGGCTGTGCCGGAGACGCTGTAGTTCACCGTCAGGGCATCAGCGGGATCGCCGTTGCGGCTGAAGGTGTAGATCAGCGCGGCGCCACCGTTCTCAAGGATCCGCGCCGGGGCAACCGCCAGGCTGATGGTGGGCCGATCATCGTTGCGGATCGTGCCGATGGCGGTGTTGGCCGTGGCGTCGATGACGGCGCCGCTGGCCTCGCTGAGGGTGACGCGGAACTGCTCATCCGCCTCCACGTTGCTGTCGGCCTCCACGAGCACCGTGATCGTGCGCGTGGCTTCGCCCGTGGCGAACACCACGGTGCCGCTGCTCAACACACCGCCGGCGAAGTCGTCGGCGGCGGTCGGCTTAGTGCCCTGGCCCAGCACCGTCCACTGGGCGGAGCTGGTGCCGGAGGTGTCGCCGTCCCGTTGCACAGTGAAGCTGAAGGCGGTGCTGCCACCGCTGCCCTCGGCCCGATCGGCCAGGGCGGCCGCGATCGAAAGCGTGGGTGGCGGAATCGCGCCCGCGAACACCACCGGATCCACGATCACGCCGTTCGCCAGCCCATCGCGGTCACCGCGGCCACCATCGCGGCTCCACAGCACCACCCGGTCGGCGCTGCCGTTGCCGTCGTCATCGTGGAAGATCGCCCCGGTGCCGCTGATGGGGTCGAAGGCGAAGGGCAGCCAGGCGCCGGCGGCATCCTGCTTCAGCAGCAGCGGGCTGGTCAGCCCACTTTGCGGCAGGGTGATCTCCACCCCGCTCAGACTGCCGGGGGTCAGGCCGCTGATGTTGAAGGCCAGTTCGCCGAACAGGGGATCGGCGCCGCCGCTGAGGTGTTGGATCGCGGTCCTGGCCGCGGCGCTGACGCCGCCGAGGCTGAGGTCGCTCAGTTCGCCGCCGGCACCGCCCGAGCGCAGCAGCAGGGCCTGGCTGGCCTGATGCTGCGGGCTGCCGTCCCGGGCCGCGGCGGGCAGCAGGGCCCACTGCGCATCCGAGAGCCGCAGCACCCCCGCCTCGGCGGGAATCAGCTCGCGCAGATCGAGCTGGATCGTCTGGCCGTTGCGCCGCACCGTGAAGGTGGGATCGGCGCTGTAACGCCGTTCCAAAAGGGCGCGGGCATCAAGAATCAGCAGGCCACCGTCAGCGTCCGCGGCCAGGGCACCGGCCAGGCCCGGTTCGACCAGCAGGCCGCGGGCATCGCCACCCAGCCGGGCCCGCAGCTCCGCGAGGAACGGCAGCCGCAGCGGGGCCTGCCAGGGGCTGTCGATCCAGCGCACCAGCCGCTGCTCGCCGGCGCTCGCCTCCACCCGGATCGCCGGACTGCTGGCGGCGGCGGGGCGGTCGAGCCGCAGCCGGGCGAGGCTGACGGCCGAGCTGCCGGGCCAGGCGGCGGCGAGGGGATCGCTCCAACGCAGTTCGAGGCTGCCGTTCTCGCGGCGCTCACCCAGCCAACCGCTCAGGAACACATCCGAGAGGCTGGCGCCAGCGAACAACCCAGCTGAGGCGGGATCGCTGAGCGACAGCACCAGGCCTGTGCCGGCGGAGGCGGCCGGACCGGGTTGATACAGCAGCTCCAGCTCGCGGTCGTTGAGCCAACGGCTGGTCAGCAGCAGCGGCGGGCTGTCGTTGTCCAGCAGCATCAGCGTCGTCGGCTCCGCCGGCAGCTGCACGGCACCGGACAGGCTCTCGAGCACCAGCTCCAGTTCCTGGTCGCCAAGCAGCAAATCATCGTCGCGGCTGGGCAGGCTGAGCGGGGCGGCTTCGGCACCGGCCGCGATGCGCACCAGGCCGGTGCGGCTGGGCAGCAGCGTCTCGGCGCTATCGCGGCGGGGATTCAGGGTCCAGCGCAGGGTCAGCTCCGTCGCCGTCGGACGGTCGAGCCGCAGTTGCAGGCCGAAAGCCGTGCCTTCTGCCAGGCGCGAGCTGCC
>JBIIIX010000379.1:0-2688 GCA_044234415.1 Cyanobium sp. | reverse complement strand
CAGCAAGCGAAATGCAGGCGACGATCGGCAGCGTATTCTCTGATCCCCGACCAGCCTTGCCAACATCATGTTCTCCGCCCAGGTAAGCGTTTTCCAGCTGAACCTTTCCCCGGCATCATGCCCAATCCATACATTCGATCGACCCTGCGAACATGAGCAAGCCGCCATCAAGGCGGGGTGGAAAGAGAAAAGCTAGCTATGCCTACAAGATCGGCCGAGCCATGCTTGCTTGGCAGAGAGATTCATACCATCGCTGCCAACATGCAAGAACGCTGCGGTAACGTAAGAAGTTGATTGACGTGGATTGTTAGTCAGTCCTTCCGACATTGTCCCGGCGATGATTTCCCGGTTCTAGTCACGGGTATTGGTATAACGTTGCCAGGAAACCGCTACAAGGGTCGCCTCGATAAATTGACCTGACTGTCTTGGCCTTGCAGAGCCTGGAGAAAGATGTAGGCCTCAAACATCTCAAAGAGCTCCTCGATCACACCTGCTTTCGACCTCTCTCGAAACAAAGCATCGACAGTGGCATCTGGAATACTCTTCGCAACAAGGCCAACAAACTCCTCAAATAAACGCTTATCCCTTGCCTAGAATTACAGATGTTCATCGCTGGGATCAAACAGCTGCCCCAGCACGAGCAGCATGCAAAGCATGAGCAGCGTAATCCTCTTTCGACCTGCTTGGCTCTCGCGCTCTTGCTAAACTGCCATGTCAAGCAATGGGCGGAAAGATAGGCAAGGAATCAAGTCAACCAGGAGCCTGAGCGCCGGCTATTTCTCCCGGAACATTGCTACTCTCTGCGGCCCGTCCCAGAAGAGTTTCTGACCCACGGTAGGCCTAAAATCTAGAAACAAGATCATAGATAAACACACTGCGGAGTCAGCTGTTGTTTCTATTTTCCAACCCGCCCTACAGCGCAGCTGGTCTATGCTAGTATCAACGTACCCCCATAGGCGCTGCCGCTCGCTATTCTTCATCCCATGATTCGTGCAAGCTTTTCAATGTTGCCCAGCGGCGGCGGCTGTCTGTTTCGCTTCTACAACTCAATGGCGATCGGAGACTCTTTTCTCCTAGGTTTCGTTGCAGTGAGGGCATCGCTGTGAAGGTTCTACACCTGATTCCATCGATCGCGCCCTGTCGTGGAGGTCCAACCACAGCCGTCTTTGATATGGTTAAGGCCTTGCGTCAGCGAGGTATCGACGCAGCCATCGTCTCGACCGACGATGACGGACCACGGCGACTGCGTCAACCGCTTGACCGCTGGTTCGAGCTGGATGGTGTTCCTGTACGGCTGTTCCCCCGCTGGAGCCCACCAGTGGCACCACTGCGAGAATTTAATGTCTCGCCAGCACTCGCGGGATGGTTATCGTCTTCTCTCAAGTCGTGGGATGTGATGCATGTGCATGCGCTTTTCTGCTGCCCTACAACCTGGGGAATGGCCATAGCCCGTCGCCTTGGCACTCCCTATGTACTGCACTCGATTGGGCAGCTTCAACAATGGGGCTTGCAGCGCAGTGCCTGGCGCAAGAAGCTCATGCTTCGTCTGATTGAAAATGCCAATCTGCGAGGCGCATCGCTGCTGCAGGCAACCTCTCCGCTCGAAGCCCACGATATCGCTCGCCTGGGTTTGAACAGCCGAATCAGGGTCATCCCCTTGGGTGTTCCTAGCCAACCGCCGGCAACCCATCCGCCCCAGCCAGGCCAGCTGCTGTTTCTTTCACGCCTTCACCACAAGAAAAGACTGGAAGTCTTGCTGCAGGCCTTAGCGCTTGTTCGCCGCCTTCAGCCCTCCTTGTCCTGGACCCTCACGATTGCGGGTAGTGGTGATCCCGCGTATCAGGCCCGTCTGCAGAAGCTGAGTCAGCGGCTGGGCCTCGAGCAGTATTGCCACTGGGCTGGCTTTGTATCGGGCCGTGACAAGTTGGAGTTGTTGCAGAGCAGTGACTGGTTTGTACTGCCTTCAGCGGCAGAGAACTTCGCGATCGCCGCTGCCGAGTCGTTGGCGGCAGGTACCCCAGTCATCTTGTCCCCGGAAGTTGGCATTGCTGAGGACGTTGAGCAAGCTGGAGCTGGTTTGATCTGCCCCGGTGAGCCCGATGCGCTGGCCCACACTTTGATCAGGGCTCTGCAGACTTCCAAGCATGCTTATCGGGTTGCAGCCCTCAACTTGGCACGCGAACGTTATTCATGGCCCATCATCGCTGCGGAACTTGAGGAGGTCTATCGTGGCTTGATTGTTCATCCAAGATCACCCGAAGCCAGCTTCCGCTAACCAAACAGGTTGGGCTTGCCTCCCTCAGGTTCTTTCGATGCCGGCATGATCAACAGCATACATCAAGAGCGAAGCTTCTGACCATCGCCAAGTCATTTGAAAATGTCCGATTATTGCCGGCAATCGGATTGGTTTTGCATACAATCCAGTTAGCCACTGAACAACTCTAATCTTGGCGGTTCTCCCTGAGGAGAGCCATTGCACGGCAGTCCTCCCATATCTTGGGCCGGTGTAGTCCAGACATTGCCTAGCCCTGCTATTACCTTATTGCATCCCTCTGGTGCCTCGGTTTCGATGCAGATCATGGCTTATGGTCACCATCTGAACCTAGTGTGCCGTCCCGGAGATTTGCGAGCAAAGTCGCTGGAGCTTCTCCAGGATTGAATCCGCCGTGGCGGTCCAGTTGAACGGTG
>JBIIIX010000084.1:0-10628 GCA_044234415.1 Cyanobium sp. | reverse complement strand
CCACCATCGCCTCCAAGCCGATCATCGGCCTGGTGATCAGATAGAGATGGCAGGCCGCCAAGCGGGAGCGGCGGTCCTGGTCGCCCTGGCCAGCCTGGTCCAGGTCGATGTCCAGGTCGTAGAGGGCATAGCGGCAGGCCGCCGCCTGGGAGGCCAGCTCCGGATCCCGCTCCCGCCCGAACTCCTCCAGCACCCGCAACGCTTCCTGCACCCGGGCGGCATTGGCGCGCAGCACCGCCTCCGGGCCGCGGCGCTCCGCCTGGGCCGGATGTTCCATGCCCGCCGCCACATCCGTGGCCGTCTGTCGGGCGGCGCGGTAGCGATCGCGATGGCATTGGCCGAGGCGCTGGCGCAGGTCCTTGCAGCGGGCCACCAGATCGGCGCGGTTCAGCCCGAAGCGGGCCCAATCTTCGAGCACGCGCAGGCCTTCACGGGCACGATCGAGGTTCGCGTCGAGCAGCCGCTCAATGCTTCGCTGCTGGGTTGCCGCCGCGCCTAGAAACGGGCCGGTGCGCTGCCAAGCCTCCGCCTGGTCGGCAAGGCCGGGTTGCGCCGGGTCGGCCCCAGGCCTCCCTCGGGGGGCTGGGTCAGATCCTGGGCTGGTGCCGGGGTGTGCCATGGCCAAGGGAACGTCGATCGCGGTGGGGCTAGGCAGAGGGTCAGCCATGGCTGGGAAAGGTGTTTAGTGTGGTGATCAAAGATGTGCCGGCCATGGCTTCCGATCAGCCCGACAATCCCATGCTGGTGCTGATTTCAGGCATTTTGCTGTTGGGCGGCATCAGCCTGTTCATCAGCTGGGGCCTCAGCAACGCCTACCCCGCCAGCTGAGGGCTGCTGCGCCACGGCAGCTAGCAAGCGGCTGGCCTGCTCAGCATCGGCGTTGATCTGCCGCGCAAGGCTGGCCAAATCGGCAAAGCGACACTGGGCCCTCAGCCACGCCACGGGCTCCACCCGCAGCCAGCGGCCGCTGAGGTCCAGATCCCTCCCCAGCAGATGCACTTCCACCGCCGAGGGCGCGTTGGGGTCCACGGTGGGCTGGGGGCCGAGATTCATCACCGCCGCCAGGGGCGGACCTTCAGCAACCCCCTGCCGCTCCGGCCAGGCCCAGGCGGCATAGACCCCTTCCCGCGGCAGAAACTTGCGGCCATCAACGCGCAGGTTGGCGGTGGGCCAGCCAAGGCCGCGGCCCAATCCGCGACCGCGCACCACCTGGCCGCTGAAGCGATAGGGGCGAAGCAACAACCTGGCGGCCTCCGCCAGGTCGCCCGCCGCCAGGGCGGAGCGGATTCTGCTGCTGCTCAACCTGCCGCTGGCATCGTGCAGCATCGGCAGCACTGACACGGCTATGCCGAGCGGCGCGGCCAGGATCGCCAAGTCATCGGCCGAGCCTGAACGGCCGACCCCGAAGCGGAAGTTGGCGCCCACGGCCACCCGCACGGCCTGCAGCTGCTCATGCAGCACCCCCCGCACGAACTGCTCCGGGCTGAGTTGGGCCAGCTCCCGGGTGAACGGAACCAGCACCAGTTGGCGGATGCCCAGCGGCTCAAGCAGTTCGATCTTTTCACCCGGCAGATCCAGGCGCAGGCGCGGTTCGCCGTGCAGCACCTCGCGGGGATGGGGCCAGAAGCTCACCACCGTGGGCACGGCCGCGCTGACCAGGCCAGCCTCATCTCGGGCGGCGGGCGGCCCCCCCAGGGCGGCGGCGATCACGCGCCGATGGCCTGGGTGCAGACCATCGAAGCTGCCCAATGCAATGGCCGTCGGACGCAGGGCCTCGGCGGGAGTCAGCAGCGGGATCAAGGGCAGGGGATGGACGACGACGGACTGGTGGGAAACCAGCCCCGGCTCCGGGCTGAGGAAGCAGCCCAAGTGATCCTCCCATGGCAAGTTTGGAGCGCCTGTGGGCCTGCCGATGGCGGACCAGCTCGATCTTCAACGCCTCGCCGCCACCCTGCGCTGGACAGGTTGGGTGCGCTTCTGGACCCAGCTGGTGCTCGGGGTCGTCGTCGTCGGCGTGTTGCTGTTCAACAACATCGGCGGCCAGGTGGTCGTCCGGGCGGACCGGGCCCTGGGACTGGGCCCGGGGCTCAGCCTCACCACCCTGTCGTTCCTGGTGCTGCTGTGGTGTCTGTGGCAGGGATGGCTGGTGGTGCGCTGCGGCCGGGCCCTGGCCAGCCCCGTTCGACCGACCCGCGGCGAAACCGCCAAGCTGCTCAAGCGTGGCGTACTGGCGGATCTGATCGGCCTCAGCCTCGCCAGCTTGGGCTATCAGGCCCTGGCCGGCAGCCTGTTCTTTCAGGCCTCGATGCAGGCGGGATTTGCCTTCGGTGGCGTGATGACCACACCGGGGGGGCGCATCACCAACTATCCGATCACCTCCCTGGAGATGCTCTCGGTGCTGAGCAACACCCAGGTGCTCTTCGCCCACCTGCTGGGGCTGATCCTGAGCCTCTGGATGCTGCAGCGGGTCCATGCCGTGCGCCCCGGGTCGTCGACAGGCAGCGCCGCACGGGGCTGAGGCGGGCAGTGGCGCAGCGGCCCGTGGCGCGGTTGGCCGCGGCAGCCTCAGGCCGAGGCTGACCGCTGGCCTGGTCTGGGCTAGAGCGGCGCCGCGGGGCCCGCCTCAAGGCTGGCGGCGTCTGGCAACCGCTCGCAGGTGCCACGCCAGAACAACTCCGGTTGCAGCGGTGAGAGGGACACGCCTCCCTGATCGATCCAGGCCACATCCACCGGCCAGCTCTCGGGACCGGCCACCCGGGCCGAGAGGTCGTTGGCGACCTCCCCCGCCAGCCAGTAATAGGTACGACCGCGGGGATCGACGCGGCGATCGAACTGATCCGTGTAGCGCCTCACGGCCGTGCGACACCAGCGCAACGGTCCGAGCGATTCGGCTGGCAGCGCCGGCACATTGAGGTTGAGCAGCAACCCCTCGGGCCAACCCGAGGCCAGCATCGCTTCCGCCACATCGAGGGCGATCCTTGCCGCGGGGTCGAACTGGCGGCATTGGTAATCGGCACAGCTCACCGCCAAGGCGGGAAGTCCCTCAATCGTTCCCTCCATCGCTGCCGCCACCGTGCCGGAATAGAGCACATCCGTGCCGAGATTGGGGCCGTGGTTCACCCCGGCCAGCACCAGGTCGGGCATGGCGTCCAGCAGGCTGAACAACCCCAGCTTGACGCAGTCCGATGGATTGCCACTGCAGGCCCAGGCGGTGACGCCCTCGGCGAACAGCTGATCGGCCCGGTCGGCCCGCAGCGGTGTCTGCAAGGTGAGGCCGTGGCCGGTGGCGGAGCGCTCCCGGTCGGGGCAAACCACGGTGACCTGGTGACCGCGTCGGGCGGCTTCCGCCGCTAAGGACTGGATGCCGGTCGCGAAAACGCCATCGTCATTGCTGATCAGCAGGCGGAGCGGAGCCATAAACCTGGAGCCCGGGGAGGCGAATGCGGTCGGGGGCCACACCGCAGACCTCCCATACAAGTTACTCGCCCCCCCTCGAACGAGCGCAGCGGGCCGCTGGCGTCGCAAGGCCCTTCGCTATCCCCAACGGCCCGGCGGCCAATTCGCGCCGGCGGGAACTGGGGCGTCGGCCGGAACTGGGGCGTCGGCCAGAACTGGGGGCGCCACGGGGGCCGCTGCCTACAGTCATCGCCCCAGCCTCCCTCCGCCGTGAGCGCCAGCCCAAGCCTGCAAGACCTCACGGGGCAGCTGGAGCAACTCGAGTCCGAGGCCGTTGCCAGCATCGAGGCCAGCGCCAGTGCCGCCCAGCTTGAGGAGCTGCGGGTCGGCCTGTTGGGCCGCAAGGGTCGCCTTTCCGCCGTACTCGCCGCCATGGGACGTCTGCCCGCCGAGGAGCGGCCGCGGCTGGGGCAACGGGCCAACCTGCTCAAGGATCTGGTGCAAGAGCGGCTCACGGCGCGGCAGGAGGGGCTGCGGGCGGCCGCGCTAGAGGAACAGCTGGAGCGAGAGCGGATCGACGTGACCGCCCCCAGCCGCTTCGTGCCCCCCGGCCATCGCCATCCGCTGATCGCCACGATTGAGGAAATCGTCGATCTGTTCAGCGGACTTGGCTATCGCGTCGCCGAGGGCCCGGAGGTGGAGACCGATTTCCATAACTTCACCGCCCTCAACATTCCGCCCCACCATCCGGCGCGGGACATGCAGGACACCTTTTATCTGCCGCCGAGCGCCGATGGCGTGGAACGGCTGCTGCGCACCCACACCTCCCCCGTCCAGATCCGCCACCTGCAGCAGAATCCGCCGCCGGTGCGGATCGTTGCCCCGGGGCGGGTGTTTCGACGCGATGCGGTGGACGCCACCCATTCGCCCGTGTTCCACCAGGTGGAGGTGCTCGCCCTGGATGAAGGTCTCGATTTCAGCCATCTGCGCGGCACCGTGATGGCCTTCCTCAAGGCGTTTTTCGGCGACCTGCCGGTGCGCTTCCGCGCCAGCTACTTCCCCTTCACCGAGCCCTCGGCGGAGGTGGATGTGCAGTGGCGCGGGCGCTGGCTGGAGGTGATGGGCTGCGGCATGGTCGATCCAGCGGTGCTGGAGGGGCTGGACATCGATCCGGGCCGCTGGAGCGGCTTCGCCGCCGGCCTCGGGGTGGAGCGTTTCTGCATGGTGCGTCACGGCATCGACGACATCCGCCGCCTCTACACGAGCGACCTGCGCTTCCTGGAGCAGTTCTGATCCGGCTCGACGCCGCTGGGCTGATCCGGCTCGACGCCGCTGGGCCGCGGCGGCGGCGCCATAAACTCATCTACCAACACGCCCGCGATCGGTGCCCCGGGTTGGACTGATCGTCAACGACGGCAAAGAACTGGCCATCACCACGGCCGATGCCATCCAGACCCGCCTGGAGGCCGCGGGCTATGAGGTGGCGCGCGTCAGCAGCGCCAGCGGCGTGGTGGGCTTCGCCAACCCGGATCAACACCTGCGGGAACGGGGCCTGATGGCCTGCGTGCCGGCAACCTTCGCGGCCGACATGCCGATGGCGATCGTGCTGGGCGGCGACGGCACTGTGCTCTCGGCCGCCCGCCAGACGGCGCCGATCGGCGTGCCGATCCTGACCATCAACACCGGCCATCTCGGCTTTTTGGCCGAGGCCTACCTGCGCGACCTGGATCAGGTGCTGGAGCGCGTGATCGCCGGCGCCTGGACAGTGGAGGAGCGCACGATGCTGGTGGTGAGCGTGATGCGGGGCGAACAACGCCGATGGGAGGTGCTCTGCTTGAACGAGATGGCCCTGCACCGGGAGCCACTCACCAGCATGTGCCATTTCGAGATCGCCATCGGGCGCCACGCCCCGGTGGACATCGCCGCCGATGGCGTGATCCTTTCCACCCCCACCGGCTCCACCGCCTATGCCCTCAGCGCCGGAGGCCCGGTGATCACCCCCGATTGTCCGGTGTTGCAGCTCACGCCGATCGCCGCCCATTCCCTGGCCTCACGAGCCCTGGTGTTCAGCGATCGGGAGCCGGTGACCGTGTTCCCCGCCACACCCGAACGGCTGATGATGGTGGTGGATGGCAGCGCCGGCTGCTACGTGTGGCCGGAGGACCGGGTGCTGGTGCGCCGCAGCGAGCGGCCGGTGGGTTTCGTACGGCTGGCCGACCATGAGTTCTTCCAGGTGCTGCGCAACAAACTCGGCTGGGGGTTGCCCCATGTGGCCAAACCGGGCGCCGGCGCCAACGAGGCGCCATTGTGAGGCCCTTCGGCGATGCGGAAGCGCCCCCCCCCAGCGTCGGCCTGGTCGGGGCAGTCGCCCAGGGTCTCGCCGCACGGCTGGAGCTCTCTGGCTACCGCCCCCTCCCCCTGGACGCCGACAAGGACCCGCCGCGCCCCCCCGATCTGCTGGTCGTCTCACCGGAGTGCGAGGCCTGGATCCCGACCCTGCGACGCCGCTTCCAAGCTGTGCCATTGCTGCTCGGCATCGAGGAGGACTCGGTGGCGGGCCGCTGCCGCTGTCTGCAGAGCGGAGCCGACGACTTCTGGCTCAGCAACCTCGGCCCCAGTGATCTGCTCACCCGATTACGGCTGCACTGGCAACGCTGCAGCCCGCGGCCGCCCGCGGTGGAACCCCTACGGCTGGCGGATCTGAGCGTGGACCCCGAGCGGCGGCAGGTGCGACGTGGCGCCCGCTCGGTGGCGCTCACGGCCCGGGAGTACCAACTGCTGCTGCTGCTGCTGCGCAAGCGCGACAGCATCGTCAGCCGGGAGCAGATTTTGCGGGAAATCTGGGAGGATCAACCCCGGGCCGCCAGCAATGTGATCGAGGTGTACGTGCGTTATTTGCGCCGCAAGCTCGAGGAAGGCGGCGAACGGCGGCTGATTCACACCGTGCGGGGCCTCGGCTACAGCCTCGCCGCAACCCCTCCCGGCCGCGATGATGGCGGTGCGCTGGGGTCCGAGGTTGCCAAACCCGATGACGAGCACTGAGGCGGCCGGGCCCCAACGGCGGCGGACCGCCCAACCCTCACCCCCCGCCTTAAGCCGCCGCTCAACCACCCGGGGGCTTGGCTCAGGGGCCGCCGTCTTTGGCGCCCAGTCCGGCAGCGTGCCGCAGACCCCATCCAGGCGGGCGGTGCACAGCGCCTGGAGCCTGGCCCTGCTGCTCGCCTGGGCGGCACCCGGTCATGGGGCAACGCTTGCCCGGGCTCCTGCCGGTCCGCCCCAGGAGCTGCCACTCACGGCCAGGCTCTGCTTGCTGCCGGAAGCTGGCGCCGCCAAGACCCCAGGGGTGTGCATTGCCCTGGAGGAGCCAAGAACGCCCCAGCAACACGCCTGGGGCCTGATGATGCGCCCGCCCCTGCCGCCGCGGCGGGGCATGTGGTTCGCGTTCCAGCCCGCCGAGCCGGCCCGCTTCTGGATGCATCGCACTCCGAATCCCCTCGATCTCCTTTACATCCGCGCCAACCGGGTGGTGAAGATCGATCGGGCCCTGCCCTCCTGCATGCGGTTGCCCTGCCCGGTGTACGGCACTCAGGAGCCGGTGGATGGGGTGCTGGAGATCGGCGCCGGCCAGGCCGAGGCGCTTGGCATCAGCACTGGGGCGGCCGTGCGGATCGAACCCCTCAGCGCCGCCGGCCGCTGACCAGAAGAACGGGATTGAGCGGCGCCAGCCGGGTGCCCTCCGCCAGGGCGGCGCCGCGCCAAGCCTGAAGCTGGGTGATCCGCACGCTCAGGCCGCTGGCTTCCAGCTGCTGCCGCAGCTCCGCCAGGGGCTCGAGGCTGGCCAGAGGGATCACCACCCGCCCTTCGGGCCGCAATCGCGGCAGCAAGGCCGCCAACAGGGCGGGGCGCCTTGGGCCGCCACCGCCCAGCAGCACCCGGTCTGGATCCGGCAGGTTGGCGAGGGCCTCACTGGCCTCGGCCTCCAGGATGGCCGCGGGATGAACCGCCAAGCGTGCCGCGTTGGCGCGGATCAGGGCGGCCCCGCCGAGGCGCCGTTCCACCGCCCAGAGCTCCAGGTCTGGCCGTAGCCGCAACGCTTCCAAGCCAACGGAGCCGACGCCGGCCCCCAGGTCCCAGAGGACCCCACGGCTGGGCAGCTCCAAATCGGCCAGCAGCTGAATGCGTACCTCGCGCTTGGTCATCAGCCCGGGGTGATCCGGGTGCTGGAGCCACAGGCCATCCTCAAGGCCAAACAACGGCAGCGCCGCCGGATCGGGGGCAGCCGGCGGCTCGGCGATCAGCAGCGCCAGGTGCAGGGGGTCGAGATCGGCCGGCAGGGGATCGGCGGGCCGCAACAGCTGGACGCGCTCCTGGGGATGGCCGAGCCGCTCCGCCAGCCACAGCTGATAAGCCGCCTCCAAACCCGAAGCCCGCAGCAGCTCCCGCACCGCGCCAACACCACCCCGGCCCGGATCGGTCAACACCGCTAGAGCCGGAGGACGTTGCTGCAGGCGGGCGGCCAAAGGTTCAGGATCGCGGCCATGCAGGCTGATCCAGCTGGCATCCTGCCAAGGGCGGCCGATCCGGGCGAAGGCCAGCTGCAGGGCGGTGGGGGAGGGCTGGAACCGCAGCTGATCGGCGGGGAAGTGCTGCAGGAACCAGCGGCCGATGCCGAACCAGAGCGGATCGCCGCTGGCGAGCACCACCACCCGGCGCTGATCGGCGAGGGCCTGGTGCAGCGGCCGCAGCAGCCGGGCGGGTTGGTCACTGGCCAGCAGTTCCGGCCGAGCGGAGGCGATAGGAGTGGACAGCGCGGCAGCCGCCGCGGGGGACGGCGTCGTGGAGGCGGGCTCAGACGGCCACTCCGGCGAGGCCTGGGGCGGCGAAGAGGCCAGCCACCCGCGCAAGTCGTCGAGCAGTCGGGAGGGAGCGGCGATCAGCTCGGCTTGGCGCAGGTGCGCTAGGGAGGCCGGCGTCAAAGACCCCAGACCACCCGCATCACAACCGATCACCGTGATGGGTCGATCACCGGGCCGCGTCTGGGGGGGGCGCTGATCCAGGGGAGTTCGGCTCGCCCAGCCATGATCGCTCCCGGCTGAACCCTGGCGCTGCACAATCGGCCCAGCTGAGGAGCCGATCACCATGGCCAATCGCCGCCAGCGCATCCACGAGCTGCTGCTGGCCCTGCTGGCCCGCCAAGCCGACCTGGAGCTGCGGGAGGGTCATGGGGCCGGCCCTGCCGGTGCGCCCCTGAATGCCGATCCGGGGAGCTGGCTGGAGCGCAACCGCCGCGTGATGCTGCGCTACCAGGCCTTGGTGCGCACGGCTGTGACGCTGGAGACCCTGATTGATCAGGAGCTAGCCGGGGATGGTCTGGCGGAGGGTCGTTGAGGGCGCCTTGGCGGGGCGCTGCTGTCAGCCCTGTCGGTCAGCCCTGTCGGCCAGCCCTGTTGGCCAGCCCTGTTGGCCAGCCCAGCCCAGCCCGTGTCTCCCCAGGGACGCGGGGCGATGGAGGTGTGCCACAGCCGGATGGGGTAGACCGGCAGGAGGCCTATCTCTGGCTTCAAGACTCTGGCTTCAAGACTCTGGCTTCAAGGCTGTGGCTTCAAGACTCTGGCTTTGCAGGCCTGTCTCAGGTGGCAGTTGCCGTAACGCTGTAGCCCTGGCGGTGATCCGGTGTGGCGCGTCGGGGCATTTGGTCGAGCTGGCTCGACGATCCCGAACCTGTCAGGGCCTGGTGGCCGCGGGGCTGCCGGTCGCGGGGCCGATGGAGGCGCCATGCTGAGCTGTGGGTTTGAGGACCCGCTGGTTCAGGAAGTTCAGAAACGGCTCCTCCAGCAATTTCAACCCTTCACGACTGAGGTGGTTGGAGTCAACAAATAGCATCCTCACCCCCCGGTGGGTAGAGCACTGGCGATCATCGTCCGGGCAAAGCAGTGAGAAGGGTTGGAAGACATGAAGATTGGAGATCTCTTTCTCAAGACTTAACAACAGCTCCTGGAGAGGGATGAGACGTTCAACCTGGTCAGCTCGGGAAACGAAAGTGGGCGCACAGCCAGGCGGAAGCTCACGGAATGGTCGGTACCATTCGCGCTGGCAAAGACTCATCGGTACGGAAATTTCGGGACGATTCTTGAAGGTGGGAAGCGGGCCGGTGATGATCAGGCCAGCGCCCCTTTTTTGCAGTTCACTAGCGAGGTTCCTGATCGCTGACGCGTAGCTGGCCATGGATTGAGCCTGCACCTTGGGATTGGCATCCAACAGGTAGCCGGGCAGCTTGGAGGAGAGGACAAGTTGATCCCCTGGCCGGACGTCCTCTAAGCGACCTTCCAATCGCTGAAGGCTATGCGCTTTACACAACTTATAGCGCTCCATGTTGTGGCGGTTCTGGGCCCAAGGTGTGAACCATGGGATCGGGCAGCCACCCCGCGAGAAAAACGCCACGTTCAGCGATCCTCGACCGATCAGGGCCTCGGCCATCGGGATCAGAACTTCGGTGTGGCTATCTCCCTCGAAGTAGAGGGTGGGTTGGCCAGGGTGCCGGGTCAATGTGCAAGGCTCATCCTCGTTGCGCGCTCCGAGGGGAGCGATGGGTTCGCGAAAACAGTGGCGAGTATCGAGGGTAGTTCCAGGGATGCCCCGGCTGTTGGCAGTGTCGATGGCGAGATGGCGACGGTCGCCTAGAAATAGGCTTCCCAGGGCTGGACCCGAAAGAAGTGCTAATCCTCCAGCCGAAACCAGCACCAGAGCTGGGTAGCGGATCAGGGCTCTAACCAATTGAGGCTGGCCCTTGGTCCCGGCCGGTCGAAAACGGCATTCGAGCTGATAGGAAAGCCACGTGAGCAACCCGATCAGGAGAAGGATGGGTAGCAAGGTCAAGCGGTTGACACCCACGCTCCAACCGGCCAGCACGATCACTGGCCAATGCCAGAGATACAGCGAGTAGGAGCTGAGGCCGATCGCCAGGGGCCCAGGCTTCGAGAGCCAGCGACCCGGTCCAGTTTCGGACCGAAGCAGAATCAGCAGGCCTACGCTGCAGGCGACGCAGACCAAGGTTGCGGCGACACGCCAGCTCTCAGGAGTGAACATCAGGATCACAAGCAGCGCCAGCAGCGCCGACGCGCACCAGGCCGGCGCGGCCCGTGTTGGCAGTTGAGGCCGACGGCTCAGGTAAAGCCAAACCAAAGCGCCTGCCGCCATCTCCCAGAACCGTGCTGGCATCAGAAAGAAACTGG
>JBIIIX010000378.1:0-2692 GCA_044234415.1 Cyanobium sp. | reverse complement strand
CAGCTCCAACATTGTTGGCAGCGGCTCCAGCAGCCTCACCCAGCTGTCTGCTCTTACGAGTGTTGTCAACCTTGGTGCGGCTTCACTGCCGGCCATCACGAGTGTGACCCTGCCCGTTGCAGATGCGTTGCAATTGGAGCGCTACGAGGGGATGCTGGTGGAGATCAGCGCCGGCAGCAACCCACTGGTTGTAACCGAAACGTTCAAGTTAGGCAGGTATGGCCAAGTTGGCCTTGCGGCGGGGGAGCGTCTTGGACAATACACGCAGTTCAATGCACCAAGTGTAAGCGGCTATGCGAACTACCTGGCTGATCTCCAGGATGGCTATATCATCCTCGATGACGGCAGCACAAGCCAGAACCCCGACCCCGTGATCCATGCCCGAGGCGGTCAGCCCCTCAGTGCCAGCAACCCCCTGCGTGGTGGGGACACGATCACGAGCATCACAGGTGTTTTGGATGAGCGCTTCGAGGGCTATCGCGTGCAGAGCGGAACTGCGGCCAACTTCATCGCCAGCAACCCCCGCAGCAGCACAGCACCGCCGGTGCAGGGAACACTGAAGATCGCCGGCTTCAACCTGCTCAACTACTTCAATGGCAACGGCAGCGGTGCCGCCGGCGCCGCTGGCGGTTTCCCCACGGCTCGCGGTGCCAACACGCTGGTGGAATTCGAACGGCAGCGGGCCAAAACTGTGGCAGCCATCCTCGGCCTTAACTCCGACATTATCGCCTACAACGAACTCGAAAATGATGGCTTTGGTCCCAGCAGCGCCGCCCAGCAGCTTGTGGATGGCCTCAATCAGGCTGTCGGTGCCAATGTCTATAGCTTCATTAGACCTGCGGCGGGCTTGCTGCAGGCCGATGGCCGCTTCGGGGGTGATGAGATCAGCGTTGGTTTCCTCTACCGCAGTGATCGTGTCCGCCAGGCGCCTGGCTCCAGCGTTGCGGCGCTTCAGAGCGGCAGCTTCGACCAGGGCAGCAACCGCATTCAACGCCCCGCCCTAGCGGTCAGCTTCGAGCGCCTTGAGGCCGGTGTGGCGAGCGGTGAACAACTCACCACCGTCGTCACCCATCTCAAGTCGAAGGGTAGCAGCGCCGGCGGCAGCGGTGATGCCGACGCTGGCGACGGCCAAGGCCTCTCCAACGGCAGCCGCACCCGCGCCGCCACGGAACTGGCCGACTGGCTGGCCTCCTCTCCCACCGGCCTCAACGATCCGGATGTGTTGATCCTGGGTGACCTGAACAGCTACCTGAAGGAAGATCCGATTACCACCCTGGCCGCCCGGGGGTACCAGAGCCTCTACGGGCCCGAGTCGTATTCGTATCAGTTCAATGGCCAGTGGGGGTCGTTGGACCACATGCTGGCCAGCCCCAGCCTCGCTGCCCAACTCGGAAGCGCCCGTAAGTGGGCGATCAACAGCGATGAAGCGGTGGTGCTGGACTACAACACCGAATTTAAATCCGCCTCACAGATCAACAGCTTTTATAACGCCGATCCTTTCCGCAGCTCCGACCACGACCCGCTCCTGGCTGGCTTCCTGCTCAATCCCTCCAATCGCGGTGCGGCCAGCTTCACCATCAACGGCACCTCGGCGGTTGGCCAGACCCTGATCGCCGCCCTGGCGACCTCCGATCCCGATGGGGATGGCGCGTTTGCTTACAGCTGGCAGACCTCCCCCAATGGCCAAGATTGGACAGTGGTTGGCATGAATAGCAGCAGCTACAGCATCACGCCAGCTGATGAAGGCAAGCAGCTGCGGCTGGTGGTTTCCTACACCGATCTCAGGGGCTTTGCCGAAAGCATCAGCGTGGCGGCCAACCCCGTGCCACGGATGCCCGATCTGGCGATCTCCGCCCTCACGCCATCGCAAAGCGAGGGTTCCATCGGCTCCACCCCCTTCGCCTTCCAGATCAGCCGCTCCGGAGATCTCAGCGCCAGCAGCCGTGTGGCCTGGGTTGTGGAGGGCAGCGGCAGCAATCCCGCCAACAGCGCTGACTTCGCTCTTAATCAATGGCCCAGTGGCAACGCCAGCTTCACGGCAGGGCAAGACACTCTCACCATCACCATCCCGGTGATGGCGGATAGCACGGTGGAGCCAGATGAGAGCTTTCGCGTGCTGCTCAGCTCCGCCAGCAATGGCCGGATTACGCCAGCGACCGCCAGCGCCTCCAGCCAAATCTTCAACGACGATCTGCCCGCCAAGAGCTACAACCTCACGGCCTCAGCCACCACGGTGTTCGAGGGGAATGCCGTCGCCATCGCTGTGATCACAACCAACGTGCCAGCAGGCACCCGCCTCTATTGGCAGGCCAGTGGAATCGGCATCACAGCATCCGACTTCAGCGGCGGCGGCCTCAATGGTGACCTGTTGATCGGCGGTGACGGACGCTCATCCTTCACCCGCACCATCGCGGCTGATGCGGTGGTCGATCCTGACGAAACCCTGGCGATCAGGTTGTTCAGCGATACGGCCCGCAGCCTGCAGGTGGGCAACACCCTCACCCTCACGATCAAGGAACCGACCGTTGGCCTGTCCACGGACAGCAACGACTTCATCACCGGTACCACCGCAGGAGATCGCCTCAGCGGAGTGCCGACAGGCTCCAGCCTGCGCGGTCGGGGCTCCCGCGACGAACTCACCGGCCAGGCGGGAGACGATCTTTTTGTGCTGGGTGATGGCAGCGGCTCCTAC
>JBIIIX010000377.1:0-2693 GCA_044234415.1 Cyanobium sp. | reverse complement strand
GGCCCTGGCGCTGGCGGCCCAGCTGCGCCCGGCGGCCCTCGATCCGCTGCAGCTGCACAACCCGCAACTGGAGCGGCGCTTCAGCGAATGCGGCGGCCTGATGCGGGAATCGGGCTTTGAACCCACCGGAGACACCCTGGCCCTGCTGGCCGATGGCGGCCAGGTGGCGGGCCGGCTGGCGGTGTTGCGGTTGCTGGCGGAGGAGGGGCCGCTGCGGCGGCGGGGGCTGCTGGCGCCACCAGAGGGGGATGCGCCGCTCAAGGGGAGCCTGCGGCTGAGTGGGGCCTGGCTGGAGTGGCTGGTCGGAGCCGGCCCCCGGCCCGATGAGTCCACGGCGCCTGGAACGGTGGCGCAGCGGCTGGAAACAGGGATGGACTGGAGCGAGCTGGTGCTGCCGGCCGGCACCCTGCGCCAGCTGGAGGAGATCGAAACCCATCTCCAACACAGACACACATTGTTGGAGGAGTGGGGCATGGGTCGAAGGCTGCGGCCCGGCTACAGGGCCTTGTTCCACGGACCGCCGGGCACCGGCAAAACGCTGACGGCGGCGCTGCTGGGCCAGCGGCTGGGGCTGGAGGTGCGGCGGGTGGATCTGTCGCAGGCGGTGTCGAAGTACATCGGCGAAACGGAGAAGAACCTGGCGGCGGTGCTGGAGCGGGCGGAGCGGCGCCAGTGGCTGCTGGTGTTCGATGAGGCCGATGCTCTGTTCGGCAAGCGCAGCGAAAGCCGCGATGCCCACGACCGCTACGCCAACCAGGAGATCGCCTACCTGCTGCAGCGGCTGGAAACTTTCCAGGGAGTGGTGATCCTGGCCACGAACCTGCCGGCGAACCTCGATGAGGCTTTTTTGCGGCGATTCGAGAGCGTGGTGTATTTCCCGCTGCCAGGGCCCGAGCAACGGCTGCGCTTGTGGCGCGAGGCCTTCTCACCCCTGGCGCAACTGGAGGTGGATCTGGAGGCCCTCGCCGTGCGCCACGAACTCAGCGGCGGCCTGATCCTCAATGTGGTGCGCCGGGTGAGCCTGCAGGCGATCGCCGCAGGCGGCCGGCCGATCGGCGAGGCGGACTTGCTGCGGGCGATCCGGCAGGAGCTGGAGAAGGAGGGGAAGGGGGTGTGAGGTGATGAAACTGCATCCCCGGGGCTCGCAACGTTGCGCAGCTGCAATGTCCATAGCGATGCGGGAGTGCCATCTTCATGGGTCCACACCTGGACTAAGCTCCGTCAAGGCCTGTGGTGTTGCATGCGCACCGTCAACGTTCACGAGGCCAAGACCCAGTTCTCCAGGCTGATCGACGCCGCCCATGCCGGCGAAACGATCCTGGTGGCCAAGGACGGCAAGCCCTGGGCACGGCTGGTGCCGCTGGAACCCGATCGACCCCTTCGGCAGCCAGGGGTGTTGCGGGGGCAGCTGCAGCTGCCCCCCATTGGTGAGCTTCTCGCCCCACTGGCCCCCAAGGATCTCGACGTCCTCGCTTCCCCATTGCCCTCTTGATGGCCCCATCTCTCCTGCTGGACACCCATGCCCTGCTCTGGTGGTTGGTGGAACCCGAGAAGCTCTCCAGCCTCGCCTTTGCGGCCATCAACGATCCAGCGGCCTCGATCTTTGTGAGTGCCGCCTCTGGCTGGGAGCTCGCCACCAATGTGCGCCTGGGCAAACTTCCCGGCGCCGAAGGGCTGCTGCAGGATCTGCCTTCCTTCCTGCAAAAACAGGGTTTCGAGCCGCTGGCCGTGCAGTTGCATCATGGGGTTCGCGCCGGTGGCTACCCGCAGGCCCACCGGGATCCCTTCGATCGGCTGCTGGCGGCCCAGGCTGAGCTGGAGGGCCTGCACCTGGTGAGCCTCGATCCTGCGCTGGCCGCCTTCCCCTGCCGCCTGCTCTGGTGAACCGTCGGCGTCGGAATGGCTGATGGTGGTGCCGCAGGTTGGATCAGAGCCCGAAAGGGTTCTCGATGCGCAGCCCTTGGATGCGTTACTTCCAACCCTCCTGCACATCAAGGCCGCCCATCGATAACATCCAGTCGGACCTCGGCCTTGCGAAGCACCAGCACGCTGAGCAGCGCGGTCGCTGTCGTCCTCGAAAAGCAGCAGGCCGCGCCAGCGCGCGCACGCAGGTGGCGCTGAAGGCATGGGCGCGCTGTGGACCTGGCGGTCACTGAATCAGCCTCATGCCGGCATTGAACACCCGCAGGGCCTTCATCACCTGGTCGGCACGATCGACAACGAGTTCCTTGGCATGCAAGAGCGCGTCCAGCGCTTGCACCAATTGATCACGCGTCAGCTGAAAGCAGGACTCCAACACCCACACCAGCTCCACGATCGCGATGAGGGGAATGAACCCGGGCGCGTCGGCGCTCCATGATTCGATCAGCTTGTTGGCTTTGGCCGACTGCTTGGCGTCGTCTTGCATGAAACACGGAACCAACACGTTGGTGTCCAGGCCGATCATCGAGCCGATGCCCCGCGTGCCGCAATCGCCTTGTTCATGTCGTCGATCGAAACGGCCTTGCTCGGCCGGCCAAACAATCCCTTCAGATCGGTCACCGGCCGGGTCGCGGCCACGACCTCGAACCGACCTGGCTCAATCTGCACGAACTCGACCCTGTCGCCGGCCTTGACCTGAAGGGCCTGCCGTACATCGGCGGGGATGGTGATCTTGCCCTTGCTGGTCACGGTGGCGGTACTGATGGCAGGGG
>JBIIIX010000001.1:0-33328 GCA_044234415.1 Cyanobium sp. | reverse complement strand
GTGTTCACCCCCTGGGTGTTCGCCCAGGGTGTGTTCGGCGTGGCGAAGGGATCGCCGCTGGGCTGAGCGGCCGCCGCGGCTGGGGTACCGGCGCCAGGCCAGGAGGACCCCAGCCGCTCCCGGGCCGCTGCATCGCCCGCGGCTGGCGTGGCGATGTTCTGCGGCGCCTGCTCCTCCTCTTCCTGTGGAACCGTGTCGCCGTGGGGGTGCAGGGTGCTGATCGCTTCCTCCAGGCAGGCCCGCATCAACAGCCGCGCCTTGCCGAAGGAACCGAAGAGCTTGCGGCGCAAGCGCTGTGGGGCGTCCGCCAGCACGGTTCCAGCGGCGGAGAGGCCGCGCTCTAGCCCCTGGTGCCGCGAGGGCTCCGCGGTGGTTGGCAGGTTGGTTGTCTGCTCCCGCCCCTGGAGCGCGGCCCCAGACTCGGCCCCTGGGGCCGGTGTGGAGGTTGAAGGTGTGAAGGGTGCAGGCGTGCAGGCTGCCGGGATGACTGGTGCCGGCGTGGCGGGTGCCGAGGCGATCGGCTCGAAGGGGGAGAACGTCGTTTGGTTGTCAGGCTCTTGGCGCTCGGGCAACTCCGCCAGCAAGCTCCACGCCCCCTCGCCGCCGGCAGTGTCCAGGGGGCTGGACCCAGCCGCGGCCACCCCGTCGCTGTCCAGGGCAGGGAGCTCGGACCAAGCCTCGGGGCTGGTCTCGGCGCGGTGGTCCAGGGCGACGGCTTCGGAGCAGGCCCCGCTGCTGACCTCAGTGCGGTTGTCGAAGGCCGCGACCTCAGCCCTGGCCTCCGTGGGGGCCTGAGGGCTGCCCTCGGCCAGGACCGCGCTGCCCTGGTGGGCGTTGTCCTGGTGGGCGCTGTCCTGGTGGGCGTTGCAGTCCGCGTTGGGGAGAGGCTCCGGCAGGTTGTGATGAGGGCCCATGGGCGCCGCCCAGGAATCCAGCTCGATGGCCTCCAGCCCAACGGTTTCCAGCCCCATGGCCTCCTGCTCGAAGGCCTGAAGCCCGAAGGCCTCCAGCCCGATGGTCTCCTGCTCGATACTTTCCTGCCCGAAAGCCTCCAGCACCGCTGCCTCGGCCGATACGGCAGGCGGCAGCGGCAGGGGGAGCTCGCTGACTGCGACCTCGATCTGATCGTTCGGCGGGGTCAACGGCGAACCCTGGCCTGTTGGGCTGCCCCCGAAGCCGATCCCGTGCTCGCCAGTGAGTAGCTCGGAAGCGACTGGCTCGGAAGCGACCGGCTCTGGTGCGACCGCCTCGGAAGCCGCGACCGGGGGCGCCGGCGCCAAGCCAGCCAGCTTCAGCAGACGTTGCTCCAGGGGCTCGTGCAGGCAACCCTCCAACCAGGCGTCATCCACAGCGGAGAGCAGTTCCGGCACGGCGCCGCGGCGAAATGCCTGCAACGAAGCCAGGCCGCGGCGATGCACCCAGGCCTCCAGCTGCCGGGTGGTCCCCGCCGCATCGCGCTCACGCACCATGGAGATCAGCAGTCGCTGCCGGTCATCCGGGCGTGGCCCAGCTGCGGAGCGTTCGACGGTGAGGGCGGGAGTCACGGGGGGGCGTGTCAGGTGAGCTTGCGGTCGAGTAGCGGACGGATCGCCAGAAACAACCCTGTGGCCAGGGCGGCAAGGATGGCGAGGCAGGTGGCGGCGGTCAGGGAGCCGTAGGGAGCGACCAAGACCACATCGGTGAGGCGAAAGCCATCGCCGTAGGCGGCCCGGATCGGTTCAATCGCGAAGGTAAGGGGATTCAGGGCCGCTAGCCAGCCCAACCATGTGGGCATGAAGCTGATCGGGGCCAAAGCGGTGCTGGCGAACAACAGCGGCAGGTTGGCCACAAAGATCACGGCGATCAGCTCGATGTGGCCCGGCAGGGCGAAGGCCAGGCCCAGGCTCAGGGCGGTGACGGCAAACACCAGCAGCAACAACGTGACCAGAACCAGCGCCAGGCCGGTGGGGCCGGGCCAGCCGTAGCCCAGTAAGGCGGCGGTCGCCATGATCGCCAGGCTCTGCACCAGGCTGAGGCTGGTGATGTACAGCACCGAGGCGAACACAATCGAGCTGCGCGACCGCAGCGGCGCCACCAACAGCCTGTTAAGGAAGCCGAACTCCCGGTCGAACATCACCGGTAGCCCGGCATTCAGGGCGGCGCTGAAGGCGGTGAACACAATCACGCCGGCGCCCAGGAAGCGCCCGTAGCTGCCGCCGCCGGGCAACAACCCCGCCGGAGCGTTGGCGAACAGGGCCCCGAACAGCACCAACCAGATCAGCGGTTGCAGCACGCCGGCCACCAAGGTGGAAGGCCGCCGCAGCAACTGCACAAACAAGCGCCGGGTGAGGGCAAATGTCTCCTGGCTGATCTCCGCCAAGGCCGAGGGCTCGGGAGGCAGCCGCGGCACGTCGCGATCGAGGGGAGGGCTGGCGCTGGTCATCGGGGGAGCGGGAGGTTAGGGGGAAAGGGGCTGTCGGGGGTTGTGCTGCCAGCCGCCATGGCCAGGGTGACGGCTGCTCCGGCTTGGCGGTGGAGGCTGCCTGATGGCGGCCAGTGCGTGGCGGTTGGTCGGTGGCCGTTGGGCGGTCGTAGAAGAGTCAGGATTTCAACGCATGCTCTGGCGGCGCTCCGCCTTGATGTCGCGCTGGCCGGCCACCGCCAGCTCCGCATCCATCAGCGTGCGGCCGGTGGCCTGGAGGTACACGTCGTCCAGGGAGGGGCGGCTCTGGGCCAGGGCGAAGACCGGGAGCTGGGCCTCGCTCAGCCGCTGGCGCAGCCGCTCCAGCACGGCATCGCTTTCCACCACGAGATTCAGCGAATAGCCCTGGGAGCGGTTGACCACCACCTGGCTCACCCCCTGACAGGCCTCCAGCAGCTGGCGAACCCGCTCGGCCTCGGGTTCATCGCTGAACTCCCGCACCCGCAGGGTGACGCGATCGCCGCCGAGGGCGGCCTTGAGCTGGGCTGGCGAGCCCTCGGCAATCACGCGACCGGCATCCAGGATCGCCAAACGATCCGCCAGGGCATCCACCTCTTCCAGGTAGTGGCTGCTGAGCAGCACCGTGGTGCCCTGCCGCACCAGCAGCCGCAGCACCTCCCAGATGGCGGCCCGGCTTTCGATGTCGAGCCCCACCGTCGGTTCATCGAGCACCAGCAGGCGGGGGCGGTGCAGCAGTCCGGCGGCGAGGTCGAGGCGGCGGCGCATGCCGCCCGAATAGGAGCCGCTGCGGCGGTCGATCCAGTTCGCCATGCCCAGCAGCTCGATCAGCTCGGCCAGGCGGCTCTCCCGCTGGGCCGCCGGCAGGTGGTAGAGGTCGGCCTGCAGCCGCAGCAGCTCGCGGCCGGTGAGAATCTTGTCGAGGGCTACTTCCTGGGCCACATAGCCCAGCAGTCGGCGCACCTGTCGGGGTTCTGCCAGGGCGTCGAGGCCCCCCACGCGCACGCTGCCGGAATCGGGAGCCAGCAGGGTGGCGAGGATGCGCAGAGCCGTGGTCTTGCCGGCGCCGTTTGGACCGAGCAGCCCGTACAAACTGCCGGCGGGAACGGACAGGTTGAGGTCGTCGAGGGCCTGGATTGGGGCGGACCGGCCCCCGCCGTAGCGCTTGGTGAGGTGCTGGAGCTCAATCAAGCCGGGGGTCTCCGCTGGAAATCGGCAGGCAATCTAAGGAGACCCGACCGGCAGAAGCGCCTGCCAGGGTCCTTCTGCCAGGGGCAAGGGCAAGTTGGCCGCGAGGGGGCTGCGGGCCAGCACCAGCAACAGGCAGATCCCGAACAAGTAAAAGATCGACCAGCGGAACAGGTTGCGGGCCGCCTGGGGATCGTCGGGGGCTTGGGCCAGGTTGGAGCTGAGCTGGAGCAAGCGGCCGTTGAACGGCAGCACCATCAGGCCATAGAGCCAGCCGCCGCTGGGCAGGGCCAGCACCCCCAGCCCGCTGAGCAACACCGTGAGCCCGCTGTATCGGCTGATCATTCGAGCTGTCACCACCGAGCCCCGCACCACCGGCAGCATCGGGATGCCAACCGAGCGGTAGTCCTCCCGCAACAGCAGCGCCAAGGCCCAGAAGTGGGCCGGAGTCCAGACCACCACCAACGCAAACAGCCACCAGGAGGCCCAGCCCAGCTGGCCGCTGGCGGCGGCGGCGCCCACCAGGGGAGGGATCGCCCCGGCCACACCGCCGATCACGATGTTCTGGGTGGTGCGGGGCTTGAGCAGGGCGGTGTAGAGCAGCACGTAGCTGCACAGGCCCAGCAGGGAGAGGGATGCGGCGAGGGCATTGACCCCCAACACCAACACCAGCACCGAGGCGAACGTCAAGGCAATGGCCATCCCGAAGGCCCGTCCCTGGGCCAGGCGACCGGAGGGCAGGGCCCGGCGACTGGTGCGCTGCATGCGGCCATCGAGATCCTGCTCCCACAAGCAGTTGAGAACCCCGGCGGCGGCGGAGGCCAAGGCCCCTCCCAGCAGCGTGCAGAGCAGCCGCCACGGCGTTAAGGGCCAGCCACCGCTGACGGCCATGCCGGCCACGGTGGTGGCCAACAGCAGCGGGATCAGCCGCGGCTTGGCCACCTCCAGCCAGGCCGGCAGCCGCACCGAGGGGCGGAAGGCGGCGGCGGGAGCCTTATGGGGCGGCGGTGTGGGGCCGCCGAGCTCGCCCTGGGGACGGAAAACAACGCTGACCATGGCTGCTCAGGATTGGGGAACAAGTGCGGGGTATGTCGCGACGGCCGGGGGGTGGGGCCGCAGCGAAACGCCCCAGATGGCGCCGATGAGGGCCACCAGCAGCGCGGCAAGCAGCTGGTGGGCGATCGTCAGGCCGGGCTGGGAGAGGCCGAGGCGCAGGGAGGCGATGCCCAAGGCCACCTGGCCGGCGACGAGTGGCAGGGTGGCGGCGCTGAACAACCGCAGGGAGCGTTGGCCGGTGGGCAGCCAGCAACTGGCGACGGCCAACAGCGCCAGGCTCAGGGCCGCCGGGCCAGCCACCTGGCGGTGCAGGGCCAGCCAGTGGCAAACCTCACCGGCCTGGAGGCAGCGGTCCACCGCCCAGCGGCTGGCCATGGCGCCACCGAGCAGGCACTGGGCGAACAGCGGCAACCCGGCCAGCAGGGCCAATGGCCGCCACCAGCGGGGCAGGGGCGGTGCCGGCTGCGTGGAGGAGCTGGCGGCAGGCACCGCCTCCATCGCCTGGCAGATGGCGCTGAGCAGGAGCACCAGCAGCAGCCCCGTGGCCAGGTGGGCGGTGACGGTGCCCGCCGCCAGCAGCCGCAGCACCGTCAGCGCCCCCAAACCGCCCTGAACGGCCACGAGCAGCAAGGCCAGCCCGGCGGCCCAGGGCAGCCAGCGGGGCAGCTGCCGCCGCCCGAGCAAGCTGGCGCCGGCCAGCACCAGCAGGGCAACGCCCACCACAAAGGCATCGAGGCGGTGGAACCACTCCAGGAACACCCGCATGTTCATGCGTCCACCAGGCAGCAGCGAGCCGTAGCAGAGCGGCCAATCGGGGCAGGCCAGCCCCGCCTCCATTACGCGGGTGGCGCCACCGATCACCACTAGGGCCACCAAGGCCACCACCAAATGGCCGCAGAGCAGGCGGATGGCTTGGCGCAGTCGCGGTGGCCGCTGTTCGCCCTCAGGGGCGTGACCGGCACCGGCAAAGGCGAAGCCAGCCTGGGCGTCGGCAGCGTCAACTAGGGGTGTGTGCGTGAGGGGGGTGTGGGTGACGGCTGCGTGGGCGATGTCAGCGTGGGCGATGGCAGCGGAAGCCTCCGGCGCCGGGGCAGCCGGCGGGAGGGTAGTTGTTGAAACAGGAACAGAACTCGCCAATGGACAAGTCCGGGGGACACACAAGGTAGCGGGATCTGTCAGATCAGGAATCACTGACATCTCGGCCGCGACTGTTAACTTTGACGCCAGATGGCAGCCTCTCAGAGCAAGTCCTCGCGCCGCCATGCAAACGCCCATAGGCTTGTGAGATTGGTGTTGATTCGCCTCTAAGTCCGCTCGTTTCCTGAAGCGTCGTGCCTATTCCCACCCCCCTGATCACCCTCCTGGTGGGCATGGTGTTGGTTCTCACCGGCATCTGGGCCTCCCAGAACATCAACCTGCTGCCCATCGATGCCAGCAGCAACGCACCCGTCTACGACAGCTTGTTCGCTGTGCTGTTCAGCATCGGCACGATCCTGTTCCTCGGCATCGCCGGCCTGCTGGTGTTCAGCCTGGTGCGTTTCCGCCGCCGCGCTGGCGACAACCTCGATGGCGCCGCCATCGAAGGCAATCTGCCCCTGGAGATTCTTTGGACCGCCATTCCCGCCGTGGTGGTCTTGTTCATCGGCATCTACAGCTACGACATCTATGAGCGGATGGGGGGCATGACGGCCCTCAACGACCACAGCGCCATGCACCATCAAGGTGGGGCCATGGCGGAGATGGTGAGCGCCAACAGCTCTGATGACAGCAGCTCCCCATCCCGCATCTGGGGGGGCATCGGTCCGGTGGGCGGCATGGGTGCCGCGAATGCCTCGGCCGAGGCCGTGCTGCCCGTCGAACTCACGGCCATGCAGTTCGCGTTCATTTTCCACTACCCAGACGCCAACATCACCAGTGGCGAACTGCATGTGCCCCTCGGCCAGCCGGTGGAGTTGCGCATGAAGGCCAACGATGTCATCCATGCCTTCTGGGTGCCCCAGTTCCGCCTCAAGCAGGACGTCATCCCCGGCCAGCCGACCGTGCTGACCTTCACCGCCACCCGAGCCGGCAGCTATCCGATCGTCTGCGCCGAACTTTGTGGTCCGTACCACGGCGGCATGCGTTCCACGGTGGTGGTCCATGAACCCGACGACTACGACAGCTGGCTCCAGAAGAACAGACCTGCCACGATCGCCATGGCAGCTTCGGCAACAGCCTGATCCACCCCTTTGCGTCCCATTACCGCCCGCGCATCATGACCGTTGCCAGCCCCACTGATTTCCAGCCCGCACCGCCACCGCCCGCCCCATCCCTGCAGCCCCAGGGCTGGCTGCGCTACTTCAGCTTCAGTCTTGATCACAAGGTGATTGGCCTCCAATACTTGGTGACCGGTTTTCTGTTTTATTTCATCGGCGGCGCCTTGGCAGGCATCATCCGCACGGAGTTGGCCAGCCCGCTTTCCGATTTCGTGCCGCGGGAAACCTACAACGAAGTGCTCACCTTGCATGGCACGGTGATGATCTTCCTCTGGATCGTGCCCGTGGTGAATGGGGCCTTTGGCAACTACCTGATTCCTTTCTATGTGGGGGCCCGCGACATGGCCTTCCCGCGGCTGAACGCCGTTGCTTTCTGGCTGATTCCACCAGCCGGCATCCTGCTGATCGGTAGCCACTTCATCACTGGATCTGCCCAATCCGGCTGGACGGCCTATCCACCGTTGAGCATCACCACGCCGGCGACGGCCCAGGTGATCTGGATTCTGGGGGTGCTGTTGCTGGGCGGCAGTTCGATCTTTGGCGGCATCAACTTCATTGCCACCATTCTCAAACTGCGCCGCCCTGGGCTGGGGCTGATGCAACTGCCGATGTACTGCTGGGCGATGCTCGGCACCAGCATTCTGGTGGTGCTCTCCACCCCGGTTCTGGCGGGCACGTTGCTGATGTTGAGTTTCGATATCGTGGCCCACACCGGCTTCTTTAATCCCAGCATGGGGGGCAATGTGGTGGTGTACCAGCATCTCTTCTGGTTCTACTCCCACCCTGCCGTGTACATCATGGTGCTGCCAGCCTTTGGGTTGGTTAGCGAAATCCTGCCTGTGCACGCCCGCAAACCCTTGTTCGGCTATGTGACGATGGTGTATTCGATCATGGCCATCGTGGTGCTCGGTCTGGTCGTTTGGGCTCACCACATGTTCACCAGTGGCACGCCCCCCTGGATGCGCCTGTTCTTCACGATCGCAACCTCCTTCATCGCCGTTCCCACCGGGATCAAATTCTTCAACTGGCTCGCCACGCTCTGGCGCGGCAAGATCGCCCTGAACAGCGCCATGTTGTTTGCCTGTGGCTTCATCTTTAATTTCGTATTCGGCGGCATCACCGGCGTTGCCCTCGCCCAGGTTCCCTTCGATATCCACGTTCACGACACCTACTTCGTCGTTGGCCACTTTCACTACATCGTTTACGGCGGCACGGTGTTTGTGATCTTTGCCTCGGTGTATCACTGGTTCCCTAAGTTTACTGGCCGCATGCTGGACGAAAATCTCGGCCGCCTGCATTTTGTCCTCACCTTCATCGGCTTCAACCTCTGCTTTGCCCCGCAGCACTGGCTCGGCCTCAACGGCATGCCCCGCCGCGTGGCTGAATACGATCCCCAGTTCACACTCTGGAATCAGGTGAGCAGTGTGGGTGCCCTGCTCATGGCGATCAGCTCGCTGCCCTTCCTTTACAACGTGATCCACAGCATGTTGCGTGGCGCCGTGGCTGGCGATAACCCCTGGCGGGCCCTCACCCCCGAGTGGCTGACAAGCTCGCCACCGCCGGTGGAGAACTGGAAGGGGGAAGCGCCCTTGGTGAAAGAGCCCTATGGCTACGGAATCGATCCAAAACTGATGGACTTAGGCAGCGTCACCGCCCAGCAGCTTTGGAGTTGATCAACTTGAGCCGATCAACATTGAGCGGATCAACTTGACCTAATCAAACAGAGCTGATCAGCGACAAAACTGCTTGTCATCTTGCACTTTTTTCTCCTGGTTGCTCCTTTCGCCACTCCTCCCCGCTGCGATCGTCTCGCCAGACCGCTCAACCCCCATCACCCAAGCCCCATGATCAGCCTCCCTCCCTTAGCTACCTGAATCTTTCGTCAGGAATCGCCAGCCGCGACCCCAAAGGCTTGCACCCGTTCCGCGTTATCGAAGTCTTCCCCCACCATGACCAGCCTCGCCCCTGGATCCAGACCCGCCTCCGCCGTGGAGGCCAGCGATGCCGTCCACCACGGCCACAGTGAGGCAGATACGGCCCATCACGACGCCCGTTTGTTCGGCCTGGCCACCTTTCTGGTGGCTGATGGCATGACCTTCGCCGGCTTCTTTGCCGCCTATCTCACCTTCCGGGCGGTCAATACCCTTCCCCCCGGTGCCAACTTCGATCGGGAGCTGCTGCTGCCCACGATCAACACCGTGTTGCTGCTCGTGAGCAGTTTCACCTTTCACCGCGCCGGTAAGCGGCTGATGGCCGCGGATCGCCCGGGATCCCGGCTTTGGCTGCTGATTACCGGCGCCCTCGGCATCGCCTTCCTGGCGGGCCAGATGGTGGAGTACTTCAACCTGCCCTTCGGGCTGACGGACAATCTGTTCGCCAGCACCTTCTACGCCCTTACCGGCTTCCACGGCCTGCACGTCACCCTCGGAGTGATCTGCATCCTGATCGTCTGGTTCCAGACCAGACCCGAGGGGCGGATCAGCGCCAGCCAACCCTTTGGCTTTGAGGCCGCCGAGCTTTACTGGCATTTCGTCGACGGCATCTGGGTGGTGCTGTACGGCATCCTCTACCTGCTCTGAAGTCCTCCGCTGCGAGCCGCCCCCGCGAGCACCCTAGCCTCGCTTCAACACTCCCCCTTGCAACGCCAAGGCGGCAGCGGGCACAATCGTGTCAAAGTTGATAATGCCAATCTCAACTCAATGGTCTTCCCTGAGTTCTCCGCTGCGGCTCAAGCCAATTCTGGTGGCACGGCTTCTGGTGGCACGGCAACAGCCACCCCGGTGGTGATGTTGGAGGGCAAGGCCCTGTTGGATAAAGCGCGCTCCCTCAGCAATCGCCCCGAGGATCAGATCGCTCGCGCCTGCGGCTACGTGGGTCCCAGTGGCCGGCTGCTGAAGAAGAGCTTCTACCGGGCCTTGATCCTCGCTAAGGGATACAAGCTGCCCGAGGGCGCCAGCGGCAGCGGTGTGCGCGGCGGTGTGCGAAGTGGTGGCCGCACGGCTGGCGCGGGCATGGGCACGGGCCATGGCAAGGGGCGCCAGGCTGAGTTCCGCACCCGCGTGCATGGCAACGGCAATCTGCTGATCGGCCAGGCCTACACCCGGCTGATGGGGCTGGAACCCGGCCAGGAATTTCGGATCGAACTGGAGCCCGAAACCGGCTCGATCCTGCTGCTTCCCCTGTCCGAAGCCACCGATCTGAACCCCGAGGACGAGTCCGCCGATGGGGAGCTGGATGAGCGGGAGCTCGACGGCTTCGATGCCCTGGACTGAACCCCTGCCCCACACCCCCCCTCGATCTCACACCTCATCCGGGTGAAAGCTGGAGCTGAAGCGCAACAGGTCGATGCCGGTGAACAGAAAGCTGATTCCCACTAACAATCCCAACACCCAGAGGAGGTTCCAAAACTTCATCGAAAGGATCAGAAGCCCAAGGATCAGGGTGATCACCCCATTGCTCAGGCCCCACCCCCAGCCAGGCAGGTGGCGGTGCGACAGCGACAGGAGGATCTCCACCAACCCCTCCACCAAAAACACCACGCCGATCGCCAGAGCCAGTCCCGCCACTTGAGCCTTGGCGGAGAGCGGTCCCGCCGCCAGTTGCTGCACCATCCAGAAGCCGGTCACGCTGAACAGCACCGCCAGCACCAGGCGCCAGAAGGTCACGGGGCCGCGCAGCCTGCGGGCGCGGTTGAACGTGTTGATCAACCCCACCAGCCCCCCCACCAGAAAGCCGATGGCCACCATCGCCGTGACCCATTTCGAGGCCACGACCGGAAAGATCAGCGCCAGGAGTCCCAGCACCAGGAACAACACTCCCTCGAACATCGTGAAGCCGCGCAGAGCGGCAGCACTGCGGCGCAGGGCGAGATCGGAGCGGGCCATGGCGAGGCGGATGCCTGGGCGTGAGGGTGCGGCCAACCCTGACAATCCCAGGGCACCCTGGCAACGGCTCCGAAGGGTTCTGTGATCCCCGGCCCGCTGCCGCTCCGCCGGTATGCCCGCCGCCGCACCGCCGGCTATGCCAGCGCTTGCCCTCACCCCTCTCACCAGCCCCGCTCGGCCAACCACGCGGTGGTGAGCGGTTCGTCCTGGTGGTTGTCCACGGACCCGGACATCGGCGAGAGCGTTGCGGCCGGCGCCGCTGGATGGGGTGAACTCAGGGGGGGAGAGGCCTCGGACGGCGTGGCCTGGGGGGCGCCAGCCGGAGTCCATCCGCGGGCCGCCAGCAAGCGCTCGCTGTATTTGGCCAGCAGATCCGCCTCCAGATTCACCCAATCGCCCACCTGCCGCTGGGTCAGGGTGGTGGCCTCCCAGGTGTGGGGGATCACGGCGATGCGAAAGCGGTCGCCGCTGACGCTGCAGTCCGCCACCGTGAGGCTGATGCCATCCACCGCCACGCTCGCCTTTTCGCAGATAAAGCGCCCGTAGCGGGGCTCCCGCCAGCCGATCTCCAGCCACCAGGCCGCACCACTGCGGCGCAGATCCAGGATCCTGCCCAGCCCATCCACATGGCCGCTGACGAGGTGGCCGCCGAGGCGATCCATCAGCCGCAGCGCCGGCTCCAGATTGACCAGCTGCCGCGCGGCGGCCCGCTGGCCCAGGCTGCTGCGGTTCAGGCTCTCCTCGCTCACATCCGCCTCAAACCCGCCGCTTCCCCCCTCGCCACGCAGGGTCGCCACCGTGAGGCAAACGCCGTCCACGGCAACGCTGTCGCCCAGGGCCAAAGCGCCGAGCGACCGCAGGGCGGCCGGCATGAAGCTGCCCCCCGTCGGCGGGGTGATCCGCACGCCGCCGGGGCGACTCTCCAGCCGGCCGAGCGCCCGCACCAGTCCGGTGAACATGGCTTGGCAACCTCCGAGCCGACCCACCTGGCCATAATCGAACAAATGCCCTGAGCATCGCGGAGGCGAAGCTGGCCATGGTGGAGATGCGGGTCGCCGGGATCGCCCTCGACGCAGCCAGCCGCAGCCCGATCGTGCTGCTGCGCGATCCTTCCGAGCGGCGTCAGGTGCCGATCTGGATCGATCAGGCCCAGGCCCAGAACATTCTGGCGGGCCTCAATGGCGTCAAGCCGCCCCGCCCCCTCAGCCACGATCTGATGGTGAGCCTCATGGCCGCCGGGCAGCTGACCCTCGAGAAAGTGATCATCCACGCCATTGAGGACAACACCTTCCGGGCCGTGCTCAAGCTGAGCGACGCGGCCGGCGGCGCCCACGAGCTGGATGCCCGGCCCAGCGATGCCATCGCCCTGGCCCTGCGCACCGAAACGGGGATCTGGATGCTGGAGGAGGTGGTGAGCGATGCCTCCATCCCCGTGGATGCCGAAGCCGACGCTGTGGACCAGGAAGACTTCCGCCGCTTCCTGGAGCGCACCAGCCCCGCCGAGCTGATCCGCCATCTCGGCAAGGCCATCCCCGAGGAGGGCGATGGCGAAGACGCCGAAAGCGAATCCGCCTCTCACGAAACGGCTGACGACACAGCTGGTGAGGCAGCTGGTGAGGCTGAGGCGCCCCACGGCGGCGGGCCTGATGCGCCAAGGCCTCCTCAAGCTTCAGGCCCCGACGCGTCGCCACCGGCTGGACCCGGGACTGGTCCAGATGCGCCCCCAAGTCAGGGCGGCGCGGGAGGAGAGGCGCCCGGTGGTTCCCAGGCCGGACCCTGACCCCCCGGGCCCCCCAGGGCCAAGCCCCCTGCTGAGGCCCTTTGGCCGGGGGCGGCCGGTGACGCCGTTCACCTTGGGCACGATGCGGGCCCTGGACCACCCCGACCAGATGGAGGCCGTGCTGACGGCCGCCCTCGCCGTTGGCATCAATCACATCGAAACGGCCCCGGCCTACGGCCCCGCGGAAGCCTTCCTCGGCCAGGCGCTGCATCGGCTGGCCGGCCGTGATCCAGCGGCGCGGCAACGGTTGGTGATCACCAGCAAGCTGCTGCCTGGCCCCGGCCTGGAGGAGGGTCTGCGCCAGCTGCGGGCCAGCCTGGAGCGCCTTGGCCTCAGCGGGCTGCACAACCTGGCGGTGCATGGCCTCAACACGCCGGAGCAGCTGGCCTGGGCCGTGCAAGGTCCCGGGGCCTCGCTGTTGGAGCGGGCCGTGGGCGAGGGCCTGGTGGAGCAGGTGGGCTTCAGCAGCCACGGCTCCACGGACCTGATCGAGGCGGCCCTGGCCAGCGGCCGCTTCAGCTTCTGCAACCTGCATCTGCACCTGTTCGACCAAGAGCGGCTGCCGCTGGCCCGGGCGGCCCTGGCCGCCGGCATCGGCGTGCTGGCGATCTCCCCCGCCGACAAAGGCGGCCGCCTTTACGCCCCGCCCCAGCAGCTGGTGGCGGACTGCCAGCCGTTCGAGCCGCTGCGGCTCGCCTACCGCTTCCTGCTGGCCCAGGGCATCACGACCCTCAGCGTCGGCGCCGCCAAGCCCCGGGATCTCGATCTGGCGGGCCAACTGGCCGGTGCCACCGGCCCCCTCAGCGCCGCCGAGCGGCAGGCCCTGGCACGGCTGGAGCGGGCGGGCCAGGAGCGGCTTGGAGCGGAACGCTGCGGCCAATGCCGCCGCTGCCTGCCCTGCCCCAACGAGGTGCCGATCCCCGCCTTGCTGCGCCTGCGCAACCTGGCCGTGGGCCATGGGATGGAGGCCTTCGCCAGCGAGCGCTACAGCTTGATCGGCCGGGCCGGCCCTTGGTGGGAACAGCTGGATGCCACCGCCTGCCAGGCCTGCGGCGACTGCCTGCCCCGTTGCCCCCTGGAGCTGCCCATCCCCGAGCTGCTGGCGGACACCCACCGCCGCCTGGCCGCACCGCCGCGGCGGCGGCTTTGGGGCTAGCCCCACCCGGCTCGTCAGGACATGGTGCCCGGCGGGCCGAGGCGTCCATGGCCCCAGTTCTCCCGCAGGGGGGTTGGGGCAACAACGGCGCCATGCCCGGGGGGAGGGGGTCCGCCGCGAGCGGCGGGATGGGGAAGGGCTCAGCGGGCCGCGCTGGCGGCCGCCGGGGCGCTGGCATCCCACAACCGCTGCAACCGCCTGCGCTCCTCCTCCGTCAGGGGCGGCAGGCTGAAGCAGCGGCTCCACACCTCCTGGGGCGGCGCCAGCAGCCGGGCCAGCGGATCCGGCAGCCCCGTGGCGGCCCGCTCCAGCGCGGCGATGGGCAGGGGCGGCACCCAGCCCGTCCGCAGCAGCTTGGGCAGGAGCGGCGGCTCCAGCAATGCCGCCAGCCACTCGAGCGGCGGTTCCGGCGTGGGCTTGCCGCCGCGCAGCAGCAGATTCCAGCTGAGCGGCGCGCCGCCGCTGGGCAGCAGCACCTGCAGACGGGGATCGCGGCGAAGCAGCGGCACCACCCGCTGGCGCGGCACCACCACCGCCTCCGCCTTGGCCGTGAGCAGCAGATTCAGGCCATTCGGCTCGTCGTAGGCCATGGCAGCCCGCCGCAGCTGGGCCAGGCGGCCGGCATCCTCCCCGATCAGCGCCAGGATCACCCTGGGGCTGGAGGGCAGCACCAGCTTGCCGGCCAGGCTGGGATCGAGCAGCAGGTTCCAGCCTTCCGCCGCGTGGCGCATCAGGTCGGGGCGGTTGCGCAGCACCAGCACCCAGGGACTGACGGACCAGGGCCAGGCCCGCGCCGGACCCCCGTTCAAGAACAGGCGGCTGACGGGCTGGGCGGCCGGGTCGAGCCGCGCCAGCAGGGCGGCGTTGGCGATCGGCGCCTGGGCGGCGGGGTCGAGGCTGCCGGCCCAGCCATCGCTGAGTTGCAACAGCTCGGCCTTGTCGCGCTGGGCCAACACCTGCTGGGGATCATCCAGCAGCTTGAGGCTCCAGGCCCGGGGCAACTCCGCCGCCCAGGCGCTGGCCATGTCGCCGCGGCTGGCGAGCAGTTCGCTCGGCCGGCGCTGGCAGCCGGCCAGCAGCCCCACGCCAGTCATGGCCGCCAGCCCCAGCACAGCCCGGCGGCTGAGGCCGCCGCCGCGGTCGTTCTCGCCCAACGCCTCCATGCCCATCCTCAACCGCCCCCACGACCGTAGGAAGCCGCCGCGCCATGAGCCAGCTCGCCCTCGGCAAGCGGGGCATCAACCCAGGCCTCCCAGCCCGCTGCGGGGCCAGCCCCCACCGGGGCGCCGTGCGCGGCTTGGCCTGCGGCCTCCAAGCCCCCTGCCGCACCCCCTGCCGTACCCCCTGTCGCGGCTTTACCTGCCGAGGCCTCGCCGGCATCAGGGCTATCCGTCCCAGCCCCGGCCGCCCCGTCTCCCCCCGGCAACGGGAACCCGGCCAGCAGCTGGTGGCAGGCGTCGTCGCAGGCCAGGGCCAGATCGGCGGGCCGGCGACCGCTGAGCTGCCACAGCACCGCCAGGCCGCCGGCCCCCACCCCCTCTTTCACATATCCCCGCTCGTAATCGGCCAGGGCGGGGTGAACAGCACCGCGGAAGTGCAGGTCGGCGGCGAAGGCCAGGGGCTCCACCCCCCACTGGTCGCCGATGCGCCGCAGCAGCAGGGCCAGATCGCTGCTGGGTTCCCGGGCCACCCAGCCGGTGGTGGCCAGCCCCACCCAACGGGCGAGCCGCGGCAGCAGGCCGGGCGGCGCCAGGGCCAAGGCCAGAGCCAGCACCGCCGCCATCTGACTCCCCCCCGCCAGCAGCAGCGGCAACCCATAGCGCGCCGCCCCCAGGGCCAGGCCCGCGGCCAGCGGCTGCATCGGATCACCCAGGCAGGCCGCCACCTGGCGGGCCCAGGCGGCCCGCTGGTGCGCTGGTCCATCGTCCGCCCGCTGCCCCAGCAACCCCGCCGCCGCCAACCCCCTGGCCACCAGATCGGCCTTGAGGGCATGGGCGGGGCGCCGCAAGCTGCCGCTTACCAGGCCGCTCGCCTCAACGCCCAGGCCGGTGAGCAGTGCCTGGGCGGTGGTGGTGCCTCCCGGCACGCATTCCGCCACCAGCAACGGCGAGGCGGGCTGGAGACGGGCCTGGCGCTCGGCCCAGGACTGTCCCAGGGCCAACAACGCCTCGACCCTGGCGGGTTCGAGGGCGTCGCCGCGGCTGAGGCAGCGGGCCGGGCCACCACCGGCCGCCCCGGCGGGGCGAAGGTGCGGCACGGCGGGGGCCACCGGGCAGCCCAGGTCGACCACCAAGGCGTTCAGCCTCAGCCGCTCCACCACCACGTGGCTGATCAAGGCGGGGGACACCCCAGCCGGCAGGGGCGGTAGGGCATGGGGCCGAGGTTGCCGCGGACCCAGCAGCAGCAGCTCGGCATCGGCGGCGGCGGTGAACCGCCGGGAGGGGCCCGTGGCGCCGGCGGCCGAGATCCCCTCCACGGCCGCGGTGTCCGTGGCGGCCAGCAGCAGCAGCACCTGGGTGGCGGGCCAGCGGCGGTTCCAGTCGGCGCACCAGTCGCGGGCGATCGACTCAGGGCCACTGAGCCGCAGCGGCGCGGTCAAAGCGGATCGAGTGCCACCAGCGCCTGCAGTGAGGGGGGCGGCTCGGGGATCGGTGCCTGGAGCCGCGGGAAAATCCAATAGGCCACGGCGTGCTGGCAGAGCGACACGACAAAATTCTGGGCCAACAGCAGCAACACGGCCACGAGTTGCACCACGCTGAGATCGAAGCTGGCCGTCGAGCCCACCAGGCCGGCGAGGCGATCCAGCAGACCAGCTGCCACGCCGGTGAGCAACACCCAGAGGTTCTCTCCCACCAGCACCGACAGCACCGCCAACCGCACCAGAAAGCCAGCGGTGCCGACCACCGCCGCCACGGAGAGCGACACCCACCAGCTGCAGCCCCGCCGCCAGGCCCAGCCCAGCCAGAGGGCCATCAGGCCGAAAGGAAACAGCATCAGCGGACCGCGAACCGGCCCCATCAGGGCGATCAGCAGCAGCACCGCCACGGCCACCCCCTCCACGGCGCAGCGGCCGCCGTGGCGCAGCTGCAGCAGGGTGAGGGGCAGGGGCAGGGCCAGGCGGAAGAGGGGGCTGCCGATCGGCAAGAAATAGAGGCCTGCCCAAAGCAGGGCGGTGGCGGCGGCCAGGTAGGCCGTGTCCATGAGTTGAAGGGCCTGGCGAGGGCTCAGTGGGCGCCCGCCGGCCCGCGGCGTGGGCGCCAGCGGTTGGGGTGGGGGCTGGGGGCTTGGCCCGGGGCTGGAGGGTGGCATCGGTGGCGCCATCGGCTCAGCGGGCCGGAGTGGAGAGGGCTGGCGCCGGCTTGCGGCTCGTGGCTGGGGGCGCCATGGCGGGAGCCGGCATCCGCTCGATCGTCTCCACCTCGAAGGGCACGCCGGCGGACCGCAGGGCCCGGGTGACCAGTTCCGCGGGCGCGGCGGGATCGGCCCGGGGCAGCCGCAGTGTGACGCGGTAAGGCGCGGCGTTGCTGGGCTCGGCTGCCGGGGCGATGCCGGCACGGTTCGACGGGCCGGGGCCATTGGTCCGGGCCGCTTGGCCCACGGCTTTGCCGGGCTTCGCGCCGTCGCCGGGCTTCGCGGTGGAACCTGCGGTTGGCGAACCGGCAGCTGGTGAACCGGCAGCTGGGGGGGTGGACCCCGCTCCCTTGCCTGGCGAGCCCGTGGTTGCAGCGGTGGCGGTGGCGGCGGCCGTGGCGGTGGCGGAGGTTCCCGTGACACTGCCAGTGCCAGTGCCAGTGAGCGTGGCGCCGGGCCGACCCGCTGGGCCGACCCCGCCGGCTCCGGCCTTCCCTGCCGCGGCGGCTTCGCCAGCGCTCGTGGCGCCAGCACCTGGAGGAAACCCGGATGCCCCCGGACCGCCGCCGCCGGAGAGGCCCGCGCCAGGGGGCAGGGCTGGGTCGTTGCTGGAGGGGAGCGCTGGGAGCGTGGGCTCCGATGCGGCGGGAAAACTGCGGGAGAGGCGCTCCGCAAAGGGGCTGCCGCTGCAGCCGCTCAACAGCCCGACCTGCAGCGCCAGGGCGAGGGGCCAAAGCCGGGGCTCGGACCGCGGATCGCAACGGCCATCAGGCGCCTTCAACTGTCGGCCGCCCGGATCACCCGCACCGAGCTGGCCCGCAGCCGGCCGGTCTTGGTGGTAGCGGGGGGCTTGCGGCCGGCCGCTGCCGCGGTACGGCTGCCGCCGCCGCTGCTCTTGCCGCCAGACGCCTTGCTGCCTCCGCTGGCCTTGCCGCCGCCGCTGGCCTTGGCGCGGCTGGACCCCTCCGCCGTGGCGGCGCCGGCGGTGCGGCTCCGGCCGGTTCCGGCGGCGCGGGAGCCCTTGCCACTGGCGGCCTTGGCGGCTAGCAGCTCCACCGCCTGTTCCAGGGTGATCGTGTCCGCGCTGCCCCCCTCCGGCAGGGAGGCATTGAGCTTGCCCTGCTTCACGTAGAGGCCATAGGGCCCGTCGAACAGCTGGATCGGCTCGTCGGCACCGGCAGGGGTACCCAAATCTTTGAGGGCGGTGCGGCCGCCCCGGCCGCGCTTGGGCTGGGCCAGCAGCTCCAGGGCTCGCCCAAGATCGATCGTCAGCACATCGTCCTCGGCCTTAAGGGAGCGGTAGTCCTTTTCGCCCTTGGACTTGTCGTGCACCACATAGGGCCCGAAGCGCCCCAGGCCCGCCTGCACTCGCCCACCGGCCGGATGTTCGCCCAGCTGGCGGGGCAGGCGCAGCAGGCCGAGGGCGGCCTCCAGGCTGAGCTCCTCAGGCTTGACCCCCTTCGGCAGCGAGGCGCGTTTCGGCTTGGGTACCGCCTCGCTCACCTGGCCCAGCTGCAGGTAGGGGCCGTACTGGCCAAACAGCAGGAAGACATTCTCGCCGCTCTCCGGATCGACGCCGATCGCCTCCGGGCCTTCGGCCTTGTGGCGCAGGATGAGCTCGGCCTTCTCCGCGTCCAGGTCGGCCGGGGTGATCTCGTTGGGCAGGGTGGCCTTGAGCAGCTCTTCGCTGCCGTCCTCGGCGACGCGGCGGGTTTCCAGGTAGGCGCCAAAGCGGCCGATGCGCACCACGCATGGCAGCCCCTCCAGCTCCACCGTGCGGGAGACGCCTGGATCGATGTCCCCCTCCCGCCGCTGCACCTGGGCCTCCAGTCCCTGATCGCCCTTGTAAAAGCCCTCCAGATAGGGGAGCCAGGGCACCTTGCCCTGGGAGATCTCGTCGAGGCTGCTCTCCATCCTGGCCGTAAAGCTGGTGTCCACCAGGTCGGGGAAGTGCTCCTCAAGCAGCGCCGTCACCGCGAAGGCGGTGAAGCTGGGGATCAGGGCGTTGTTCTGCAGCGTGGCGTAACCACGATCCACGATCGTGCCGATGATCGAGGCGTAGGTGGAGGGACGGCCAATGCCTTCTTTCTCCAGCATCTTCACCAGCGCCGCTTCGCTGTAGCGGGCCGGCGGCTGGGTTTGGTGGGCCAGGGCCTCAACGCCTTGACAGGCGGGCGCGTCGCCCACAGCCAGGGCCGGCAGCAGCACCTCCTGACCCTCCAGGGCGGCGTCGGGATCATCGCTGCCCTCCACGTAGGCGCGGAAGAAGCCGGCGAAATCGATGCGCTTGCCGCTGGCTCGGAAGCGGGCTGGGCCGAGGGGCGATTGGGTGGCGGTCTCCAGATCGACCGCCAACATCGTGAGGCGCGCATCCGCCATCTGGCTGGCCACGGTGCGCTTCCAGATCAGCTCGTAGAGCGCCAAATCGCGGCCGTCCAAGCCCGACTCGGCCGGGGTGCGGAAGGCTTCGCCAGCGGGGCGAATCGCCTCGTGGGCCTCCTGGGCGTTGCGGGCCTTGGTGGCGTATTGGCGCGGCTGGGGGCTGAGGTGATCGGTGCCGTACTTCTCGCGCACACAGTTGCGGGCGGCCTGGATCGCCTGGTCGGAGAGATGCACCGAATCGGTGCGCATGTAGGTGATGAAGCCCCGCTCGTAGAGGCCCTGGGCGGTGCGCATCGTCTCGCGGGCCGAGAGGCGCAGCTTGCGATTCGCCTCCTGCTGCAGGGTGCTGGTGGTGAAGGGCGGCACGGGCTTGCGCAGCGTGGGCTTCTCGTCCACCGCCGTCACGGTCCAGGCTCCGGCGGCGGCGGCCTCGCGCAGGGCGCGGGCCTCCTCCTCCCCGAGGAGGTGCACGCGGCTTCCGGATTTGAGAGCGCCGGTGGTTTCATCGAAATCGGCGCCACCGGCGATGCGTTCGCCGCGCACGTGGGTGAGCTTCGCCTCGAAGCCGCCGCCGGCCTGCTTGAGGCGGGCCTTGAGGTCCCAATAGCTGCCGCTGCGGAAGGCGCGGCGGGCCCGTTCCCGCTGCACCAGCAGCCGCACTGCCACCGATTGCACGCGGCCGGCGGAGAGGCCCCAGGCCACTTTCTTCCAAAGCAGCGGCGACAGGGTGTAGCCCACCAGCCGATCGAGGATGCGGCGCGTCTCCTGGGCGTGCACCAGCTCCATGTCGAGGTTGCGGGGGGAGGCGAGGGCGCGGCTGATCGCCTCCTGGGTGATCTCGTGGAACACCATCCGCTGCACCGGCACCGCGGGGGAGAGGAGCTTGAGCAGATGCCAGCTGATGCTCTCGCCTTCGCGGTCCTCGTCCGTGGCCAGGAGCAGGCGATCAGCGCCCTTGAGTGCGTCCTTGAGCTCCTTGACCACCTTTTTCTTGTCCTTCGGCACCACGTACAACGGTTCGAAGTCGTTCTCGGTGTTGACGCCGAGGTTGGCCCACTTCTCTCCTTTCTGGGCGGCGGGGATCTCGCTGGCGCTGTTGGGCAGGTCGCGCACATGGCCCATGGACGCCTCGACCCGGAAGGTCTTGGGCAAGAAGCCCCGGATGGTGCGGGCCTTGGTGGGGCTCTCGACGATGACCAGGGTGTGGGCCACGGGATGGCAGTGAACCGCTCCCTTCTTTATCGCATCAACGGGCAAGCGGGGCCCATCCCTGGGGCCGGCTGGCCGGTATCGGCGTGGCACCGGCCTTGCGGCAGCTTGGCCGCGCGGGTGAACGAACCGGAGGAACCCGATGGGTTCGCGGGCGGGTTGGGTTGGCGGCTGAAGTGGCGACAGCCAATGCCGGGTCGTGGCGGCTACAGTCCCGCTCCAAGCATGATTGCCACGACGTGGTTGACGCTTCCCAGGCTGCCGGCGCCGCCATCGCGGCCGGACTTTCTACGAGCAGCCTGAATTTGCAGCTGAACGCCGGCGCGATCGCGCCCGAAACGGCCGTGCTGCTCACCCTGCTGGCCTGCCTGATCGTCGACCTGTTCGGCGAGCAGGCCGCCAGCCGCTGGGTGCCGCCGCTCTGTTACGGCGGCCTTGGCGCTGCCCTGGTGCTGCTGGCGCTGCAATGGGATGGATCCCTTGAACCCTCTTTCCTCGGGGCGTTCTTGGCCGACAACCTGGCGATCGCCTTCCGGGCGGTCGTGGCTTCCTCCACCCTGATCTCCTTGCTGCTGAGCTGGCGATACGTGGAACGCAGCGGCACGCCGATGGGGGAATACGCGGCGATCCTGCTGGCGGCCACCCTCGGGGCGATGATTTTGTGTGGCGCCACCGACCTGGTGAGCATCTTTATTTCGCTCGAAACCTTGTCTGTGGCCAGCTATTTGCTGGCCGGGTACATGAAGCGCGATGCCCGCAGCTCCGAGGCGGCCTTGAAATATTTGCTGGTGGGTTCGGCGGCCGCGGCGGTTTACCTCTACGGCGCCTCGCTGCTTTACGGCATCAGCGGTGGCGCTACGGGGCTCGAGTCCATTGCCCTTGCCTTGCGCACCGCCGGAAGTCCAGTCACCGCTCTCTCCCTGGTGCTGATCCTGGCCACGGTGGCGTTCAAGATTGCCGCGGTGCCTTTCCACCAGTGGACCCCTGATGTGTATGAAGGTTCACCGACTCCCGTCGTGGCGTTTCTTTCGGTTGGCTCGAAGGCTGCGGGCTTTGCCTTGGCCCTGCGCTTGTTGGTGGGCTGCTTCGACGGCTTCGACACCCAGTGGAAAATCCTGTTCACGGTGCTAGCGGTGCTCAGCATGGTGCTGGGCAATGTGGTGGCCCTAGCCCAAACCTCCATGAAGCGGATGCTGGCCTACAGCTCGATCGGCCAGGCTGGCTTTGTGATGATCGGCCTGGTGTGCGGCACCGAGGATGGCTATGCGGCGATGGTGCTTTACATGGCTGCCTATTTATTCATGAACCTGGGAGCGTTTGCCTGCGTGATCCTGTTCTCCCTGCGCACCGGTAGCGACCGCATTTCCGATTACGCTGGTCTCTATCAAAAGGATCCGCTGATCACTCTCTGCCTTAGCCTTTGCCTCCTGTCATTGGGGGGCATCCCTCCGATGCTCGGCTTCTTTGGCAAGATCTATCTCTTCTTTGCCGGTTGGGCCGATCATCAGTATCTTCTGGTCGTGGTGGGTCTGATCACCTCTGTGGTTTCGATCTACTACTACATCTCCGTGATCAAGATGATGGTGGTCAAGGAATCGCAGGAGGCTTCCGATGTGGTCAAGGACTACCCGCCCATCAGTTGGAGCCTGCCGGGCATGCAACCGCTGCGGGCCGCCTTAATCGGCTGTGTGCTGGTGACATCTGTGGGGGGGATTCTTTCCAGCCCCCTGTTCACCTGGGCCAATGGAGCTGTCACCGGCACGCCGATGCTGCAACAGGCCATCGCTAGCGCCAGCAACGCCGCGGCAGCCCTGGGCTGAACCCCGCAAAAGCCAGAGCCGCCGCCACGCTCACCCGCACCACCGCCTTGACGCCCTCCTCCACCAGCGCCCCTGCTCCACGGGTGACCAGCTTGACACTGGTGTCTGAGCGTCCTGAGCTACCGCTGGCCGAGCTTCGCCACGTCAGCAAGGTCTACGGCCAGGGGGAATCGCGGGTGATGGCCCTTGATGACCTGTCGTTGCGCATCCAGGCGGGGGATTACCTGGCGGTGATGGGGGCTTCAGGATCCGGCAAGAGCACGGCGATGAGCATCCTGGGCTGCCTGGATCGGCCCACCAGCGGCTCCTATTTGCTGCATGGCCGCCCTGTGGAGCAGCTCAGCGACGACGAGCTGGCCGATCTGCGCAATCAAGAGCTGGGCTTTGTGTTCCAGCAGTTCCATCTGCTTCCCCAGATGACGGCCCTGGAGAATGTGATCCTGCCGATGATCTATGCCGGCGTGCGGCCGGATGACCGGCGCAAACGGGCCGAGCAGGCTCTCGAAAGGGTGGGGTTGGGGCATCGGCTGAACAACCGGCCCAACCAGCTGTCGGGGGGCCAACAACAGCGGGTGGCGATCGCCCGGGCGATCATCAACCACCCCTCACTGCTGCTGGCGGATGAACCCACCGGCGCCCTGGATTCCCGCACCACCGAGGAAGTGCTCGGCCTGTTTAGCGAGTTGAACGCCCAAGGAATCACCATCCTGCTGGTGACCCACGAGCAGGACGTGGGCGCCCGGGCCCAGCGGGTGGTGCACTTCCGCGACGGCCGCCTCGAGGAACCCCAGGGCTGAGGCTGCCGGCCTCAACGCCGCCGCACCAGCGGGGGGCGTCAAGGCCTGAAACGTCAAGGCGATCGCAGCGCCAGCTGGCAGCTCGTGCCCCGCACGCGGCCGGTTCAGCCGCGAGATCCCCTGGCCTGGCCTGGCCTGGCCTGACGTTGGGGGCGTGGTTCGCCGTAAAGGCTTGGAGACCTTGAACCTTCCTGCTCCCCGCTGAGGCGCCGCCTCAGCGAAACCGGCCTGGGCTGGGCGCTAGCCCCCCAAGGTTCCCGATCCCCGGCTGTTGGCTGGACGGCGCTCCAGGGCCTGAACCAGCTGGCCCATCAGCAACGCCACGGCATCGCCGCTGGTGCCACGGCCGCCGCCCAGGCCCGGCAACGCGATCAACGAGCGGGCTGGATCCAGATCACCGGGGTCGGTGGCCATCCAACCGCCCTCCTGGGGCAGGCGCAGCTCGAAGTGCAGGTGCGGGCCGGTGCTCATGCCGGTGCTACCCACCCGGCCGATCACCTCCCCTTGCCGCACATTGTCGCCTTCCTTCACATACAACTCAGACAAATGCCCGTAGAGGGTGCGGCGTAGGGGCCGGTCGTGCTCGATCTCGATCGCCAGGCCATAGCCACCGGCTAACCCGCTGCTCACCACCCGGCCCGTCAACGCCGCCACCACGGGGGTGCCCTCCGGCGCCGCCAGGTCGCGGCCGCTGTGCATCAGCCAGGTGCCCAGGAGCGGATGCAGACGCCAGCCGAAGCCGCTGGTGGTGACCGCCGAACCGATCAGCGGATAAAGGAGTTGGGCATTGCCGTTGCCGCCGATCGGGGCTGGCCGCGGCGTCACCCTGAACACATCGGTGAGCCGAAAGCTGCCGCCCGCGCCGCTCAGCAAGGCCGAAACCGGCACGGAGATCGGAGGCAACGGTGCCGCGTCGATGCCCATGCGCTCGCCCGCCGCGGCGCTGAGCGGTCCCGCGACACCGGGCTGGCCCGGCAGCTCCTGCAGGCCGCCCGTGCCGCGCGCCCGGAGCACCACGCCCGTCTGGCATTCAACGGCCGTCAGGGCGCCCGCGGCACAGGCCTCTTGCCGCAGTGCCGGGGCCACCTCGATGGTGCCGCGCATGCGCACCTCGCGCGGCGTGACCGTGCCGTCCTTCACCAGGGCGTCGATTGAGCGGTCAAAAGTCCGGGCGGGGCGGCCGCCTTGCTCTGCAGCGCCAGGCCGCAGCGGGGCAGGGTTGGCCAGCTCCATGGGGCTGGGAGCGCGGGCGGGGGTGGCCGCGGGGGCCGAGGCGGCGGGCAGCGGCGGTGGCGGTGGCGGCGGCGCGGGCAGGCTGGCCGGAGCGGGACTCCCCGCCGGCGCATCGGGAGACGCCTGCTGGGCCAACACCAGGGGAACCCCAAACAGCGGGGCGACGAGCAGGGCCGCAAGGGCGAGCTGGGCGGGCTTGGGCTTGACGACCATGGGAAGAGCTGGCGAGCAACTCAAGACCAGCGCTGCTGATGTTACAAAAGTTGCCGTCCGGGGCCTGTGTTGGCGGTGACGCTCAGAAACGGCGTTCCAACCAGCGCTCCTGGCCGCCGCGCAGCAACCGCAGGCGGCCATCGGCCGCCAGGCCCTGGGGCTGCCACAGCTCTCCTTCAAGCTCCAGGGGGGGACCCTCCCAGAGCAGCGCTTCGGCGGCCTGCCGCACCGCCTCCGCCTGGTCGGCCTGGGCCACCGCCCACTCCAACCCTCGCAGCACCAGCGCCGCCAGCCGCGGCGGACGCAACCTGGCACCGCCAGGCTCCAGGCCAGGGAGATCCGCTAGGGCGATGGCGCCCGGGGGCACCGGGTTGCAGCCATTGAGGCCCACCCCCAGCCGCGCCCAGCGCAGCCGCGCCCCACGCCGGCGCAGCCGCGGCAACAGGCCCGCCAGCTTGCGAACCGGCCGCTGGGGCCGCAACAGCAGCAGGTCATTGGGCCATTTCAAGGCCACGCGGCCGTCAGCGCGGCCCTCCAGCAGGCCCTGCAGCTCCCGGGCCAGCCCCACCGCCGCCGCCAACCCCAGGGAGGCCGCCCGACCCGGGTCCGCCGGCCAGGGCAGGGCGGCGCTCAGCCACACCCCACCTCGCGGCGAACTCCAGACCCGCCCCTGCTGGCCGCGGCCGAAGCGCTGGCGGTCGGCCACCACCGCCAAGGGCAGGGGCGGCGTTTCGCCGCCGTTGGCCTGCAGCTGCGCCAACCAGCGGTCCAGTTCCGTTTCGGTGCTGGCGCAAACCGCCAGCTGCCGCAGCCGCCAGGCCAACGGCGACGCCTCGGGGTGAGGCCCCAGCCGGGCCCGCTCCGCCAGCAACCGGCCGGCGCCGAACCCCGGGCTCACAGGCCGCGCAGCCAGGCACCGATCCGCTCCGCGCCGTCTTCCAGCTGCTCGATCGGATGCACCAGCGCCAACCTCTGCCATCCCTCTCCCGCCGCGCCGAAGCCATTGCCGGGGGTGAGGCAGACGCCGGTGGCCTCCAGCAGGGCGGCGCAGAAGCTTTCGGAATCAAGGCCGCGGGCCAGGGCCTGGGGTGGGGTGGGCAACCACAGATAGAGGGCCATTGAGGCCAGCGGTGCGGGCCACCCCGCTCGCTCCAGGGCGGTGGCGAGGCGATCGCGGCGCTGCCGGTAAACGGCGCGCAGGTGCTCGGGCCAGTGGGGGTGGTGCAACAGGGCCTCGCGGGCACCAACCTGCAGCGCCAGCGACTGGTTGAAGTCCACCACCGCCTTGAGTTGGCGTAACGCCCCGATCAACCAAGGTGCGCCGATGGCGAACCCCAACCGATAGCCCCCCAGGCACCAGCCCTTGGAGAGCGAGAAAAACTCGATGCCGCAGGCGCGCCAGTCGGGATGGCGCAGCAGCGCAGGCGCCTCGCCTTCCAGGCTGAGGTCCACATAGGGGTTGTCGTGGGCGAGCACAAAGCTGTGGCGCAGCGCCAGGGCCATCGCCTCTTCCAGCCACGCCTGCTCCCCGGTGATGGCGGTGGGGTTGTGGGGAAAACCCAGCACCATCAGGCGTGTTTCGGCCCAGCGAGCGGCGGGGATGGCCTCGAAATCCGGCCGCCAACCGGCACTGGCCTCCAGGCGCAGCGGTTCGAGGGCGGCGGAGGCCAGCACCAGCCCACCGCGATGGGAGGGATAGCCCGGATCCAGCAACACCGCCCGATCACCGGGCTCCAGCACGGCCAAGGGCAGGTGGGCGGTGCCCTCCTGGGATCCCACCAGCAGGATCACCTCGGTTTCAGGATCGACATCGACGCTGAAGCGCCGCTGCGCCCAGCTGGCCACCGCCTCGCGAAACGGCCGGGTGCCGGCGTGTAAGCAGTAGGAGGCGCTGGCCGGGTTCTGGAGCTGGGCGGCGATGGCGGCCAGCACCGGCTCGGGCGGCTGCAGATCGGTGGAGCCCAGCGAGAGGTCCAGCAAGGGCGGCAGGGATGGCTCTGCCGCCGAAAGACGGCGGGCCAGGTAAGCGGCCTTGCGCTGGTCGTTGCGGGCGAAAACGCCGCTGCCGAGCCGGGAGACCCGCTCAGAGATGGGCATCCAGGAAGGCCTGCAACTGGGGCTTGGACATGGCGCCCTCATGGCGCGCGACTTGGTGGCCGTTGCGGAACAGGAGCAGGGCTGGCAAGCCCTGCACGCCGCAGGCGTCGCGGCTGAGCGGATTGGGATCGGCCTCCAACTTCACCACCAGCAGCCGCCCCGCATAGGCGTCGGCCGCCCAGGGCATCAGCGGCGCCATCAGGCGGCAGGGGCCGCACCAGGGGGCCCAGACATCCACAAGAACCGTAGTGGTGGCCGCCCTGATCGTGGCGTCGAAGTCGGCGTCGCTGAGATCGAGCACGACAGGGCTGGGGGAGGCATCAACAGAGCTGGACACGGCACGCTGCAAGCTGGAACAAGTGTAGAAAGCCCAACCGCTTCGCCAGGGGAGCTCGGCAGCAGCTCCTGCCCCAGTGGCTCAGAGCCTGTCGATCGACTGCTTGAGCTGCAGCAGCTCGGCATCCACCTCCGCCGCTTTGGCGGGCTCCAGCTTCGGCAGCGGCGCCCCCTCGGCCGGCAGGGAGACGGGTTTGGGGCTCCCTTCGAGCCGATGCTTCAGGGCCTCCAGCTCGTCTTCCACCCCGGTGCCTTGCAGGGAGGCGAACTGGCTCTCCAGGTCGGCGCCGGCCAGCTCGGCGGCCGCTTGGCTGCGGGCCTCCATCGCCAGCACCTTCTCCTCCATCTGGTCGAACGCCGCCATGGAGTTGTTGGTGCCGAGGCTGCCAACGGCGTTTTGCAGCTGCTCCTGGGCCTGGGCCGCCTGGGCGCGGGCCTTGAGCATATCCTTCTTGGTTTTGGCCTCGGCGATCTTGCCTTCCAGGGCCGTGAGGCTGCGCTTGAGGGTGTCAACCTGGCCGGCCTGGGAGGCCAGCTGGGTGTTGAGGGCCGTGGCGGTGTCGGTGTAGGTCTTGCGGCGCGACAGGGCTTCCCGGGCCAGCTCCTCCTCGCCTTTCTTGAGGGCCAGCTCAGCGCGTTCGTACCACACCTTGGCCTGGGATTCGGCCTGCTCCGCCTGGTTCTGCAGCCGTTTCTGGCCAGCGATCGCCGTGGCCACCGCCTGGCGCAGCTTCACCAGATCGGCCTGCATGTCGGTAACCGACTGGTCGAGGATCTTGGCCGGATCCTCCGCCTTGCTGACCAGATCGTTGAGGTTGGCGCGCAGCAGACGGCTGAGCCGATCGAAGAAGCCCATGGAGGAGTGTTGGGGCGAGGCTCGACCCTAAACGGCTTCCGTCGAAGCGTCCGTTCGGCCCGCTAGCGGATTGCCGCCCCTAGGCAGGGCCATCGGCCGAACGGTCACCGCGGGAATCCCCTGGACCCTGCGCTGGGGGGTACCGCGCTGGGACGGAAGAGCGTGGCCCAACTCGTCGCATGGGCACTCACGCGTGGCCTCGCGCGCGCGGACTTCGCAGGCTGCAGCCCCCTCGGGTGCTGTTGGGGCGGGCCCTCTGGCTCGCCCGGGCTTGCGTGGGATCTGGGGCTGGGTAGGGTCCTGCCATGGCCGATCCGCCCTCTCTAGCTGGCCCCGAGCCGGCGTCGATACCGGTTTCGCCGGGGCGGCGGCCGCCGATTGCCGCCGTGGAGCCCCCCCCGCTAAGCGCCAGCGCTGCTGAAGCCAACGCCGACCCCTCCCCAGCCGAGCCACGTGTTGCCGCCCTAGGCGCCGCGAGGGGCACCGCGAGGGGCGATGTGGTGGGCGCCGCGAGGGGCGGTGTGGTGGGCACCCCGAGGGGCGATGCGGTGGGAACTGCGGTGGGACGTGGCGGTGGCCGCCGGCGCGGCGCCGCAACTGGCCGGGGCGGCAGCGCCAGCGAGCTACCCCCGGCGCGCCGGAACACCACCCCTGGCCTGCGGATGCGGCGCTTCGGCAACCTGTCGGTGCTCTTACCGCCTGCCGCTCCGCCGGCCCAATCGCTGGCCGGCTGCCTCGAGAAACTGCGCCAGGACTGGCAGCAGGAGGGTCACGAGGCCGCCCTCTGGCAAGCCTGGCCCACCCTCGCCGGCCCCCAGCTGGCGCCCCATTGCCGCCCGCTGCAGCTGCGCGGTGGGGTGCTCAGCGTCGGAGCGGCGCCGGGCCCCTGGTTGCAGGCCTTGCAATACAACCGCCATCAGCTGTTGGGAGCCCTGCGGGCCGCCGGCTTTCGCATCCGGGAAATTCGCGTTCAGCAACACCACCCCGGCCCCGCGGCGGCAGCCAGCTCCGCCGATGCGGCCACCAGCTGGGCTTGCCACCCCAGCCGCATCGATGTCCATGGCCTGGCGGACTGCCCCCAGTGCCGCAGGCCGGCACCAGCGGGAGAGATGGCCCGCTGGGGCCACTGCGGTTTTTGCCGCCGCGCCGCCTTGGCCGCTCAGGGGCCGCCGCCAGCGGCGGAACCGCCCCGACCGGAGGGGGGACCGGCCGCTGGCTGGCTGATCCCGAGGGACTGAGGGCCCGCGGCGGGAGGCGTGGTTGAGGGACCATCGAGCGGGCCGCAGGCGGCCTCCAGCCAGGTGCGGTAGGCCGACAGCGGCAGGCTGGCCATCACGCGCGCCTCAGCCTCGCGGTTCCAGGCGGTGGGCCCGTAAAGCCGGTCCAGATCGCGGCGATCCCGGGCCGTCAGGCCGCGATCCAGCACCTCCTTGGGCAGCAGCGGCCGGCCCCGCAAGCAGACGGCCTGCACGCCATGCCAGCCCTCGTGCAGCAGGGTCTCCCGCCGGTTGCCGCGGGGGCAGACGATGATCCGCCGCTGGGAGCGTTCATAGAAGCCGAACAGGTCCCGTTCCTGACAGCGGGGCGCGTCGACGACCACCTTCAGGCCCCGCTGCTCGAACATCGCCACCAGGGCCGGCCAGTCGCCAGGGTCGGCGGCCCGGGCCGAGGGCGCCATAAGGCCCCCCAGCGGGGCCAGGAGCGCCACGGCTCCCAGCAGCAGCCGGGCCTGACGGCAATCCCCGACGGTTCGAAGGGTCCTCATTGCTACTGGAGCGCGGCGGCAGGAGCGGTGGGCGTGGCGGTGTCGCTGGGGTTGGGGTTGTCGTTGGTGGTGTCGTTGGTGGTGGCGAAAGCAGCGGGAGCGAAAGCGGCTGGGGCTTCAGAGGCTGGGGCTGCAGAGGCGAACAGCTCGCGCCACCGCCGCTCCTGGAGGCTGGCTTCCGCCGTGCCCTCCAGCGGGAAGCCCGCTAAGAAATCCTTGTCGGCGGTGGGCTGGTAGGGGCCCTGCTTGAGTTCGAACATCACCGCGTCGGGGCTGAGGGCCACCAGGGCGTGATACGCGCCTTCGGCCAGCTCCATGCCCTTGAGCGGACCGGCGCTGTCCAGCCGCTCCCGGCCGATCAGCCCGCCGGCGGTGTCGAACAGCAGCAGGCCGATGGCCCCCTGCAGCACCAGGAAGCACTCGAAACCGGCGCCGGGGGTGTCCCGCAGATGGCGATGGGGCCGTACGTAGGTGCCGGGCTGGAGCACGTTCAGAAAGCGCTGCACCAGGTCGGACTCAGCGTGGAGGTTGTGGTTCAGGCGCCGCCGCGGCGTGGCGCTGGCGGCGGCGGCCACCGCGTCGAAGAGGTCCTGATCCAGCCGCTGCAGGCGGGGTTGGTCCACGGTCACTCAACCATTGCTGGGCAGGATACGGAGGTTCGGCGATGACGTCTGCCAACTGGAGGGCGTGCGGGCCGCGGTCCAGCACGGGGCAACCGGGAGCTGGAGGGGAAGGCCGCGTTGGCTCCCTGTCCCCGCTCATCGCCCTGGATCACGGCAGCGCCCTGGAGAGCGGCACCGCCCAGGATCACGGCAGGGGCCGGGCGGGGACGCGCTGGTGGGTGTCAGCCGCTGAAGCGGTCAAGGACGGGGTCAAAGACAGTCTGGAAGCCTGCCAGCGGGGCATTCGCCGTGATGGCGCTGGCCTGCGTCTCGTTTGGTCGGCTGGGGATGTCCCGGCTGTTCCAGGGCACCCCAAGGCAACCGCCGCGTGGGGATCTCCAGCAAGGCGGTAATCCGCAGGCGCAGTGGACGCCGGCCTGGGGATCCAGGCCATCCCGAAGGGAGGGGCACGGCCGCCTCCGCCGCCTCAGCCCTCCCCGGCCAGCTCGGCGCAGCAGCGAGCAAAGGCTTCGGCCGGATCGGCGGCGGCGCTGATCGGCCGGCCGATCACCAGCCGGCTGGCGCCGGCCGCCAGCGCTTGAGCCGGCGTCATCACCCGCGCCTGATCGCCCAACGGACTGCCGCTGGGGCGGATGCCAGGGGTGACCAGCTCGAACGGAGCGGGCAGGTGCCGCCGCAGCGCCTCCACCTCTTGAGGCGAGCAGACCACCCCGCCAACGCCGGCTGCCGCCGCCAGGCTGGCCAGCTGGGGCACGTAGTCGGCCAGAGGGGTGGCGATGGCCAGCTCGCTGGCGAACCGTGCCGGATCCCAGCTCGTGAGCACCGTGACCGCGAGGAGGGTGGGGGCGGGCAAGCCAGCGGCAGCGGCCCCCTCAGCGGCGCCCTGGAGGGCCGCCCTGAGGCCTTCGTCACCTGCGGCGGCGTGCACGGTGAGCAGCTCGGCTCCCAGGCCGGAGGCTTGGCGGCAGGCGGCCGCCATCGTCGCCGGGATGTCGTGGAACTTGAGATCGAGGAACACCCGCAGGCCGCGTTGGCGCAGCTCCGCCACGATCGCGGGGCCCGCCGCCAGGAACAGCTCAAGCCCTACCTTCACCCAGCGCAGCCCCTCAATCGCTTGGGTCAGCGCCAAGGCCGAGGCGGCATCGGCGCGATCCAGGGCGAGGATCAGGCGATCGGCCGGCGCGGCGGTGGTCATGCTTCAGCCCGCGTGTGGGGGGGCTGGAGGCTGCTGCGCTCCTGGGCGCTGGGCTTCGCCGCCGCGCCCTCGGCGCTCCCGTTCTGAAGGCCCCGCAGCGCCGCCAGCAGGCTGGCCGGACTCTGGGGATCCACCATCAGCACGCTGCCGCCCGGCGCCTTGACCAGCTCCTGGCCCATGCCTATCCAGTCGCCCGCCAGCAGCAGCCGCAGCCCTTCAGCCGCGGCCGGATGGGCCTCGATCACCCGGGCCAGCTCGCTGGCCGCCTCGGCCCGGGCGCCGGCCATCAGCTTCTGCTGCTGGGCCCGGGCATCGGCCTCCAGCAGCAGCGCTTCCTGCTTGGCGCGGGCATCGAGCACCAGCGCCTCCGCCCGGCCCCTGGCCGCGTTCACCTGGGCCTCCCGCTCGCCCTCCGAGCGCAGAATCGCCGCCCGCTTCTCCCGTTCGGCGGTCATCTGCTGCTCCATCGCCTGCTGCACGCCGAGGGAGGGCTTGATGTCGCGCAGTTCCACCCGCGTCACCTTGACGCCCCAGGGATCGGTGGCCTGGTCTAACTCCTTGAGCAGCACCTCATTGATTTCGCTGCGGGTGGTGAAGGTCTGGTCCAGATCGAGCTTGCCCATTTCAGCCCGGATCTGGGTGAGCACCACATTCACCATCGCCGCCTGCAAGTTATCCACCGCGTAGTACGCGCGGGAATGCTCCAACAACTGCCAATACACCACCGCGTCGACTTCAATGCTGACGTTGTCGCGGGTGATGCATTGCTGCGGCGGGATATCCAGCACCCGTTCCTTCAGCGATTCGTGGCTCACCACCCGCTCCAGGCCGGGCACCACCAGCGACAGCCCAGGCCCCAGCTCGCGGTCGTACTTGCCGAGGCGCTCCACCAGCCGTGAGCTGCTGCTGCTGGTGACCTTGACGCCGCTGACCCCGAGGGCCGCCAACAGAGCCAGCACCGGAATCACGAGAACTTCCATCACAGCACCACTGCTTGCTCAAACCCTAGGCAAGATGTGGCCAGTTCAGACTGAGGTCCGTGGTGGCCCCCCCCTTGCTCTGGCTTGGCCTGGCGGGCCTGTTGCTGCTGCTCGTTCTGGTTGGCATCGATTCGGATGGCCTGCTGCTGATCGGCGGCCTGGCGGCCCTGCTGCTGACCCTGGTGAGCAGCCTGCTGCCCATGGCAGGCCCGCTGCAGGTGGTGCTCTACGCGCTACTGGCCGCGGCGGGCTACGCCGGCTTGCGGCGCGCCTCGCAGAAACGGGCTGAGAAAACGATTCGGCCGGCGGCGGGTGCTGAGCTGGCCGAGGTGATCGAAGCCTTCGATCGCCATGGGGAGGGGCGGGTGCGCTGGCAGGGCCAGAGCTGGGCCGCCCAAAACATGGACCCCCGACAGCCCCTGTCAACCGGGAGCCGGGTCTCGGTGCTGGGGCGAGAGGGCACGCGCCTGCAGGTGCTGCCCCAGCCCTGAGCCCGTTCAGTCGAAGAACATCAGGCTGACCACCTTGCCCATGTCTTCGGCGCTGCGGCAGCTGGCCAGCAGCGTTTCGCTGTCGTGGAAGGCGTAGCAGATCAGCTGGTCGCAGCGGCTGATGATCTCTTGGTTGCAGAGGCTGCTGGCCATCGGCAAGGGCAGCTCGTCGTGCTCGGGCCGGGCCACCAGATGCAGAACTCGCTCCAGCTGCTCGCGGGATTCCGGCGGCTGGCGCTCCA
>JBIIIX010000376.1:0-2696 GCA_044234415.1 Cyanobium sp. | reverse complement strand
GTGGAGCAGGCCATCCCAACGGTCCGGCGCGTAACCCAGCCCGAAGCTCTCGATCGTGGCGGGCGACAGCCGCCGCTGCTCGCGCAGGTAGGCCATGGCGGCGGCGCCGCCGCTCTGGAGCAGCTGGTCGCGGAACCAGCCGGCGGCCAGGGCCAGCACCCGGTGCAGCTGGTCGCGGCGGCTGAGCTGTTGGCGCAGCCGCTCCTGTTGCGGCGCATCGAGCGTCTCGACCGGCAGTTGATAGCGGCGAGCCAGGTCCAGCACCACATCGCTGAAGCTGGTGCGCTGCAGCTCCATCAGGAACTTGATGGCATTGCCGCCGGCGCCACAGGCGAAGCAGTAGTAAAACTGCTTCGCCGGAGACACGGTCATCGACGGCGAGCTGTCCTCATGAAACGGACAGAGCCCAACGAACTCGCGGCCGCGCTTGCGCAGCACCACATGTTCGCCGACCACGTCAACGATGTCGGCCCGTTCCTTGACGGCTTCGATGGTGCGGGGATGGAGCCGAGGCGTGGGCACGGCGGTGCGGCGAAAGGAGCAGGAGTTGCGGTGACACACCACCACTGGGGCGTGTCGTCGCTGCATTCTGCCGTCTCACACCATCCCTGGCGCCAGGTCAGGTCACGGCGACCGGGGCGACGAGACTTGAGACCTACAGTCAAATCCTCTTGGCCAGCCGGGATGCCAAGCCCAGAAGGGTTGCTGTCATGGGGAACCCAGCTGATCGGAGCTGCTCCGATCAGCCTGCTGCGGCCCCTGTCCGCTGGCCTGGCTGAGGCCTTCGCCGCGGCGGCCCAGCTGTTGGATGCCGGCCAGGCACGGGCCGCTGCCACGGCACTTGCCGCTGTCGCGGCACCTGCGACGACTGCGGCGGCGCAGGGCGTCCACCATGCCCTGCGCCCCGGGGAGCTGCCATTGCCGCTGCTGATGCTGGCGATTGGCGGCATCTTTCTCGGCACGCTGGCGATCAGCAAGTTCTCCCTGAAGATCGGCGTTCCGGCGATCCTTGGGGTGCTGGTGCTCGGCTTGCTGATCGATCCGAGTGTGGCGACGTTCAACCATGCGCGCATCGAAACGCTGCACACCCTCAGCTTATCGATGTTGCTTTTCTACGCTGGATTGCGAACCCAACTGCGCTCGATCCGCGGCTTTATCGAATATGGCGTGCTGCTGGCCCTCGCGGGGGTGATCTCCACCTCCTTGATCCTGGGAATGATCACGTGGTTTACCGCCTCTCCCCAGCCCCAGTTCTTCGGTTTCGGCTTTATGCAGCTGCCCCTTGGCTTGGCGATGCTGATGGGGGCATGCCTGGGCTCGATTGATGCCGGCGCCACGATCAGCGTGCTGGGGGATCACCGCAGTCGTTTCCCGCCACGGCTGCGCTCGCTGCTGCAATTTGAGTCGTCGCTCAGTGATCCCCTGGCGATCCTGTTCGTGGGGTTGATTATCGGCCTCTCCACACCGGAGGGCGCCATGAGCACCGAACACCTCGTGCACACCCAGCTGCAGCTGTTCATCCAGAAGATCTCCTCGGGCGTGTTGCTGGGAGTGATCGTGGGGTATGTGGCCCGCTTCAGCCTCGAGCAGCTGGTGGAGGAACATGAACAGTTGCTGGTGCTCGGCATCGCGGTGGCGCTGCTGGCCTACGGCATCGCCGATCAGCTGGGTGGATCAGGCTTCATCTCCAGCTATGTCACCGGGCTGGTGCTCTGCAACACGAGCTACCGAAATCGCCGCATCACTCCAGAGGCCCTGCAGCAAACCTTGCTGCCGTTCAACACGATGACAGAGATTGCGGTGTTTCTCATCTTTGGCATCATGCTGGATCCCTGGGCGCTGCTACCGGCTCTGCCGGAGGGCTTGGTGGTGGGGCTCTGCCTGATGCTCGTGGCCCGCCCGTTGAGCGTGCTGCTGGTGCAGCGCTGGTCGCCGTTCAATCGTCGCGAAGGGCTGCTGATCTCCTGGTGCGGCCTGCGCGGCGCCGTTCCGCTGGCCCTCAGCTTCGAGGTGGTCGATTGGATCCCCAGGCTGCGGGGCGTGACTGCCGAGAATATTCAGTTTTTGATTCTCACAACCCAAGGGGTGGTCTGCACCGTGGTGGTGCTCACTCTGCTGGTTCAAGCCCTCACTTTGCATCTGCTCGGCCGGCGGCTGGGGCTGATCCAACCGGTCCAGGCCCAAGCCCAAGCTTGAGGCCACAACCCTGCGCTGTGGAGGCCAGTGCACGCCAGGTGACGGGATCGTTGCTCAGCCGCGGCGCGACGCCGGCAGAGGCAGCGGGTCGCTCAGCCATTGCTGTTCACCGTCCTGGATGCCGATCGGGCGAGCAAGCCGCCAGCTCTGGCGCCGTTCACCCCGTTGCAGGTAGAGCTCGAAGGGCGTGTCGACACGGAAGGAATCACCGGCCAGCCGCCAATCAAAGCGGCCGCTCAGCCGCACCCCGGGCAGCTCGCCGATGCGCAGCTTCTGTTGCTGGTCCACCCGGACCCGGCTCAGCTCCGGCAGCGCTTGCGTCTCCAGATCGAGGGCCTGGGCGATCGCCGACTGAGTGAGCCCAATCTGCAGATTGAGGGCCGCGAGAACCACACGTCGCGGCGGCATCGCCGCACCGAAACAACCGGTGAGCACAAGGCACAGCAGCGGCGTCAGCAGCAGAGCCAGCCAGCGCCGCGGGCCGCCCGGATGGGCGGGGG
>JBIIIX010000374.1:0-2699 GCA_044234415.1 Cyanobium sp. | reverse complement strand
GCTCAACCGCTTGCTGCGGGCCGGTGTGGCCGCGGAAGACTTCCTGGATGTGGACGCCGTTCTCTCGGATGCCACGGGACTGCGGCCCGCCTACAGCCTCGACGGCCTGCATCTCACCCCCGCCGCCTACAACCGCTGGCAGGATCTCCTCAAGCAGCGCTTTGGTCGCCAACTGGGCCGCTCCACCCCCGTGCCATGAACGGCTATGCCGAGCCAACGCCGGTGTAGTGTAAAAAATCTGGCTACGGCCAGAGAAGGGCACGCGCCCGACCCGAGACAGCAGGTGCGCCAACACCCCGGCTTCCCGCCAGGGTCCAGGCCATAAGTCCTGCCGAGGTGAACGCGATTGTTTCCGCCTTGAGGTCCCCCACCGGGTGCCGATCGGCGTGGAGCGAGCAGCGGCCTCCACTCCCCTCTCGCCCATCGGTCTGCACCGATGGGCGAGAGGGGATGATCTCCGGCCGCGGTCCCGGCTTGTTCCCCCCGATCCGTTCCACAAACCCATGGGCCGCACCCTGGAGAGCAAGCAACAGATCGTCGAAGAGCTCGGTCAGCTCCTCGACAACGCCGAACTGGCTCTGGTTCTCGACTACCAAGGCCTAAGCATCAAGGAGATGACCGACCTGCGCAGCCGCCTGCGGGCTGCCAACGGTATCTGCAAGGTGACCAAAAACACCCTGATGCGAAGGGCCATCGAGGGCAAACCGGCCTGGTCGGAACTCGAATCCCTGCTCAGCGGCACCAACGCCTTCATCCTCGTTCAGGGCGATGTGGGCGGTGCCGTCAAGGCCATTCAGTCCTTCCAGAAGGACACCAAGAAGTCGGAAACGAAAGGAGGCCTGTTCGAAGGCAAACTCCTCTCGCAGAACGACATCAAGGCCATCGGGGATCTGCCCTCCAAGGAGGTGCTCATGGCCCAGATCGCCGGTGCGATCAATGGCGTGGCCACCAAGTTGGCGATCGGCATCAACGAAGTTCCCTCCGGCCTCGCCCGGGCCCTGCGCCAGCACGCCGAATCCGGCGAGAGCTGAAACGGCGCCGCAGAGCTTCTGCGCACCCCGCTCACCCCGGCCACGGCCACGACCGGCCAACCCTTTCTCTGATCTGTTGCTCCATTCCCAACCATGTCCGCAACCACCGACAACATCCTCGAACAACTGAAGACCCTCTCGCTGCTGGAAGCCTCTGAGCTCGTTAAGCAGATCGAAGAGGCCTTCGGCGTTTCTGCTGCCGCGTCCGCCGGCGTGGTGATGGCCGCGGCCCCCGCCGCCGCCGCAGAGCCTGTCGAGGAGCAGACCGAATTCGATGTCATCCTCGACAGCTTCGATGCCGCCGCCAAGATCAAGGTGCTGAAGGCCGTCCGCGAGGCCACCGGCCTCGGACTGGGCGAAGCCAAGGCCCTCGTGGAGGCCGCTCCCAAGGCGGTCAAGGAGGGCGTGAGCAAGGCCGACGCCGAAGCCCTCAAGAAAGTGATCGAAGAGGTCGGCGGCAAAGTCACCATCAAGTGAGCCTTCCGATCTGGTGATGGCGGGGGGCTTCTCGCCCCAGCGCCTGTGCCCCTCCCCCATCGCCACGCGTCCAGCAGGCCGATCCTCCAGGGTCGGCCTTTTTGCTACGCGGGGGGTGGCACCGCGGTTCACGGACTCAGCCTGAAGGCGGTGGCGCAGCCCGGGCCTCGCCATGGCAGCGCCCCCGGGAGGGCTACACAAAAAAAAGCCCCGCCAAGGGCAGGGCTGATGGTGAGAACGGGTTCGGGCGTCTGGCCTCGTTTCGACTCCGAAGCGTCGTTCTCCACTCCTCACAGCAATCAACTTAGGCAGGCTCCAGCGGGGTAGCCAGGCCCTGGGACCGGACGTTGAACCGTCAGTGGGCGAACCCTGGCGCCGCTGGCTGCGGGTGCGGGAACGCCAAGGAGCCAAGCAAAAAGCCCCGCCGAAGGCAGGGCTTTGATGTGGAACGATTCCGGGCGTCTGGCCTCGTTTCGACTCCGGAAGAGCGTTCCGCACTCCTCACACCTTGATAAGGTAAGGGTTGGAGCAGGGCTAGGGAAGCCTCCTGTGGTCGGCAGCGGAACTGACCGCGAGCACTGGCCAGGGCGGGCTCACTCCCGAAAGGGAATCACCTGCAGGGCAATGGTGCGACCGGGCTGAGCCAGCGGCGGTTCCTCGCTGGCGCTGGAGCCGCTGGCTTGGGGCTCACCCTCCACCAGCGGCCTGAGAGCCTGGGAGAGGCGCCCGCCGATCGCTGTGGACGTTGGTCCGCCCATGGTGTTGCCATTACCGCTGCCACTGCGAATGCCACTGCGAATGCCAGTGCCAATGCCATTGCCGGTGGCGGCTGCCCGGGCCTCGCCCGCAGTGGCGCTGCGGGCGATCAGCTGATCCAGGCTGGCGCCACTGGAGAAATACACATGGTTGAGGTTCTGCCCGCCGAAGCTGCGGCGGCGCAACTGCCAGCCAGGCTCCAGGTTAAGGGCCACAAAGCCCTCCCGATCACGCAGGGGCAGCTGGCCCCGGCCCACCAGCAGCACGGCGGGATGGTCGGGAGAGAAGGCCTGCAGCAGCAGCTCGGAACCGTTCTGCTGTACGCGCAGCCGATAACGGCTGGCCAGGTCCTCCTCGCCAACCCGCAAGGAGTAGCCGTTGCTGTCCAGGTAGCGATTGCAGATGCCGGTGTAGTCGAAGCGATTCAGGGCGGGA
>JBIIIX010000375.1:0-2699 GCA_044234415.1 Cyanobium sp. | reverse complement strand
GAGGCGCCGCCGATGGAGCGTTCGCGCAGATCCTTGCGATCGATCCGCAACCGCACTTGAAACACGCGCTGGTCTTGGTTTTCGCCCGCCTCGCCGGCGAAGATCGATTGCCGCTGCACCTGGGGCAGGATTTGGTAGACGTTGGCGCGGGCCTGGCCCTCGAAGCCATCGGCGCTGATCGAGGCCCCCTGGCCGAGGCGGATGTCCTTGATGTCGGTCTGGTACACCTCGGCGGTCACCACCATGCGGCTGGTGTCGGCCATCTCCAGGATGCCGGCATCGCCCACCTTGTCGCCGGGTTGCACCACCACCTTGAGGATGCGGCCGTCCTGGGGGGCGAGCACCGTGGCGAAGGCGAGCTCCTGTTTGGCCTTATCTCTTGAGGCGATCGCCTTGCGCAGTTCGCTCTCGGAGGCGGCCACATCCACCGGCCGCACCTCCTTGACCTGGTTGAGCTTCTGTTTTTCGCTCTCGATCTCGGCGCTCAGGCTGGAGAGGGTGCCGGCGCGGGTTTCGATCGCCCGGTTGAGCTCGGCTTCGCTGGTTTGGGCGCGGGTGCGATAGCGGTCGCGCTCCAACTCCGAGGCGCCGCCGCTGGTGAATAGGGCGTCGTAGCGCTTCGCCTCCGTGCGCGCCTCCTGCATGCTGGCCCGCTTGCTGTTGACGTTTTGCTCCTGGGCAAGCTTCTCGCCGGCCAATTGCCGCTCCAGGCTCTGCACCTTGAACACCTGCGCCTGGATCTCGCCCTGCTTGGCGCCGGCCTTCACCTGGTCCAGTTTGCGCCGCGCCAGGGTCACGTTCTCCTCCGCCTCAGCAAGGGAGGCCTGCAGGCTGGCCTTGCTGTTCAGCACCGCCAGGGGCTGGCCCTGCTTCACCTGTTGACCCTCCTCCACCAGGATGTCTTCCACCCGGTCGCCGTTCAGGGAGCTGGGCACCGACACCTTGCGGATGCGGGTCTCCGGCTCGAGCCGCCCCAAGCCCGAGATGCGTCGCGGCGCGGTGGCCGCCGGCGGATGCGGCGCTTTGGGTTGGCAGGCGCTGAGGCTGGCGGCCACGGGCACCAGGGCAAGGCCCAGGGTCGCAGCCCAGCTCAGCCAGCGCTTGCGGGGGTGAGCACAGGGGAGGCGTCGCTCTGGTTGGGCCGGCGGGAGCGCTGACGCCAGACGCTGCGACGGGTTCACGGGCTTGGTCATCCAATCGGCCTGTGGGCCGCAGCGTACGCGCTTCAGGCCCACCTGTCTGCCGAACCTGGAGCGGCGCTGGGATCAGCGGCCCTCTTGCCGCCTGCTCCCCGCTCGCCGCCTGCGGGGCGGCCCCCCGGCGCTGGCGATCGCTTTCATCTCATGGGGCCTGCGGGTAGGGGAGCGGCGAGCCGCAACGCTGGCTTGAACCAATCAATCCCAGCGATTTCCCGCTCTTTTCCCAGGCCACTCGCTAACGAATGCCCCGCGCCTGAGCTGGAACAGCTGGATTTGGCCATGGCTTGCCGTGGCCCTGCCGCCATGGGGGGCGGCTTGGCCTGGGCAGCCCTTCCCAGCCCAACTTGCTCCTGACCGGCCCAGCAAGCCGCTCATCCTGAGGCTGGTTCAGAATGGGGGCGCTGTGCTGACAGGCCGGGTTTGTTCCGCTTCATCCACACCGCTGATTGGCAGATCGGTAAACCCTACCGATCCGTGGAAGACGCCAAGAATCGCTATCGCCTTCAGCAGGAACGTATCGCCGCCATCGTGCGCATCGGCGAGGCGCTGCGCTCCCGGCAGGCCAGCGCCGTGTTGGTAGCGGGGGACCTGTTCGATTCGTCCACCGTGGCCGGAGAAGCGGTGCTGGAGGTGCTGGAGGCCATCGGCGCCCTGGCGGTGCCCGTGCTGGTGATCCCAGGCAACCACGACCACGGCGGTGCCGGCGGCATCTGGCAGCGCGACGACCTGCGCCGCCACCAAGACGCGATGGCGCCCAATCTGCGCCTGCTGCTGGAGCGCCGCCCGCTGCTCCTCGAGCCGGCGGTGCTGTTGCCCTGCCCGCTGCTGCGCAACCAGGACAGCAGCGATCCCACCGCCTGGCTGCGGGCGTTCGACTGGGGTTCGCTGCCGACTGACCGGCCGCGGATCGTGCTGGCCCATGGCGGTGTGCACGGCTTTAGCGGCCGCGATTTTGGCGACGATGAGGAGGCCCAGGCCGGTGCCAATAATCTGATCGATCTCCATGCCCTGCCTGAGGCCGAGATCGACTACATCGCCCTCGGCGACTGGCATAACCTCAAGCAGGTGTCCCCCCGGGCCTGGTATTGCGGCACCCCCGAACCGGATCGCTTCGATCAGGGCGCCGACAACCAGCGCGGCCAGGTGCTGGTGGTGGGTGCCCAGCGCGGCGGCACCCCCCAGGTGGAGCCGCTGGCCACCGGCCGTTGCCGCTGGCACAACCTCGCCATCCACTTCCATGGCGACGACGATCTGCCCCGCTTCAGCCAGCGGCTGGAGGCCCTGCTCGGGGGCCGCGTCGCCCGCGATCTGCTGCGGCTGGAGGTGGGCGGCAGCCTTAGCCTCGCCGGTCACCGCCGCTATGAGCAGCTGCTGGAGGATCTGCGCCGCCGGCTGCTGCGGCTGCGGCTCAAAGGGGAATGCCTGCCGGCGCCGGAGGCCGAGGAGCTGGAGGCGTTGGTGGCGCGGGCGGAGGATCCGCTGATCGCCCGAGTGGCCGCC
>JBIIIX010000373.1:0-2714 GCA_044234415.1 Cyanobium sp. | reverse complement strand
TCGGCAGTGTCGATCGGCAGGCCCAAGCGGTCGCGGTGGCTCACCAACTCGCCGTACCAATGGGCGGATACGCTGCTGAAAGGCCAGATCCGGCCAGTCAACAGCTCGGCTTTCACCGCTTCCCAGCTGTCCTGAAGGTCTTGCTTGCGGCGTCCATCCGGTAAACGTGCCAAGCCATGCAGGATCTCGGCCTCGTTGATGACCGTGATCGCGACATCCTGATGATCGAGGGCATCGGCCCAAGCCAGCACCCTCGGATCTGGCCTGGATCGTGTCAGCTCTGAGATCACATTGGTATCGAGAAGGATCACTTGGCCACCTCCGGGGTTCAGTCCTTACCTTCCAAGCTTTCCAACTCGCTATCGCTGCCGAAGTCAGCTGGTGTGGGTTGGGACGTGCGTATCGGCAAATCCAGCTCCACGCCTCCCACCCTGGCGAAATGGGCATGGATGCGACTGCCCAGACCCTGTCCTGCGAGTGCGGGTTGGTTGGCTTCGATGGCGTCTCTGAGGATGGTGCGGACCTCCTCTTCCATCGAGCGTCCGTGGCGGGCCGCCTGGATGCGCAGCTGGGCCTTGGTGCACTCATCAAGGTTGCGGATCGTGAGCGTGGCCATCGGGATCCTCCTGCTTTCAACGCTTGCACTGCACTCAACGCTAATGCCTCTGGGATGGGGCTGCTCCATGGAGAGCCCGTGCTGCCGCATGGATCGCCTCCAGCGGGATGGCGACCTCGATCGGTTGCTTGCGGCGGTGGACGGGGTGGGGGGTCATACGGGATGGTCAGGCGAGGCTGGAGCTGCGGATTGGATTGGTGCGACCTTGGGGGCGTGGGCCGGTCAAGCCACCTAGGCTTGTCAGACGACAGAGTTCGAGGCGCGTTGGCGATGGCGGTGGATCTCCCGTTGGCCGAGATGAGCGTGGACGACAAGCTCCAGGCCATGGAGCTGCTCTGGGCCGACCTCTCCCAGAACCCTGAGCAGGTGACCTCTCCCGCCTGGCATGTCGAGGTGCTCCGCAGTCGGCGGGAGCAGGTGCAGCAGGGCAAGGCCAGCTTCCAGAGCTGGGATGCCGCCATTGGTCAGCTGAGGTCTGAGCTGCGTGGACATCAGGCTTCTTGACGGCGCCAAGGAGGATCTCCGCAGCGGCTGGCTTTTCTACGAGCGCCATGCCCCAGGTCTTGGCGATCGCTTTCTCGAGGCCATCGCAGCCAACGTGCGGCTGCTGCCCGGGTGCGCCGGCATCCACTTGCAGGTGGACGGCTTTCACCGGATGCTGATCAGACGCTTCCCGTTTGCCCTCTACTACCTGGTCGAGGCGACCACGATCGACATCTACGCCATCCTGGATTTGCGTCGTGATCCCTCTTGGATCCGCGAGCGATTGGGCTCAACGAATCAACCCCGCTGACGCGACTTGGCTCAGGGCCGCAACCCTGGCCCGGCGTTGGAGGTCCGCGTCGAGATCCTGCTGGCTGTCGCCTGCCTGGGAGCTGGGCTCGCTCATGGGGAAGGCCTCCCGGCTCATGGGCAAAGCCTCCTACGGGCAGGGGCAGCCGCGTGAGCATGCAACTGGTGGGTGACCACATCGAGGTACGCCCCTGTAGGCCCGAGCAACCGGTGAGCAGCAGTGGCTCTGGCCTGCTCAAGAGCCAGCGCCCGCCTGTGCCGGTCGACTTCGATGCTGCCGGCCTTGAACAAGGAGAAACGGTACGCAGGGTCAATGCGGTGCCCTCCCCGCAGCCACCAACTGCTGCAGGTTCTTGGTGATCTGCGTGTCGCCAAAGCCAGGCAGGCCCCAGTCGACACCGCTCACATACACCGGCGGCGAGGCCTGATCGCCATCCACCGTGACCAGCGCCAGCCGGAACCTGTGGGGTGAGTTGCGGCCCACATTCACCTCGTTGATGGTGAGCGTGACCGAGTCGGCGCCGTCTGCCCGGCCCTTCACCTCAATGAAGAACAGGTTGCCGGCGGCATCGATCGATTCGATGTCGTAGCCCAGGCCCCGCTGGGCACTCACGTCTTTGGGCATACGGCCCAGGGCCATCTCGGCTTCAAAAACGGCGTTCATGGCCAGCAGCTCCACCCGTTTGCGGGCGGCGGCCTCCACGCCTTCCGGGTCCGTCTGGCCTTGCAGGGCGAGCAGCAGTCCTGCAGGAATCACCAGGGCACCGCCCTTGAGCACCGGCACCTTGGCGGTGATCTGGGCTTCGGCCTGCAGCTGGGCCAGCCGTTTCTCCAGTCGGCTCACCAGCACCTCGGCCCGCTCCTTCGCCACCTGGGCTGGCAGCCGCACCTGTTTGCCGGCCTGCTCCTGCAGCTTCAGCTCCTCATAACGGCGGCTCCAGTGGTTGATCTCCCGCTGCATCCGCGCCTTGATCTCCCGTTCAGCCTTGGCGATCCGCTCCAGCCGCTCGGCCTTCACCTCCTCCAGGTGCTGGGGCACCAAGGTGGTCATGGCGTGCTGCAGCACCACCGCATCCCAGTCCTGGCCCAGCCAGCTCTCAGCCAGCAAGGGCGACACCAGGGCACCCTCGGCCTGATTCAAGGGCCGGTAGTCGAGGTAGGGAGCCGAGCCTGCGGTGGAGACTGCCCCGGAGCGACCGATCTCCAGGAACTGCAGCCGGTTGGACACCAATTGCTGCTGCCCCGATCGTGTCCGGCGGCCGTCCTGCAAGCCGTGCTCCAGGCAGAACAGCAGCCGGGGCTCGCC
>JBIIIX010000372.1:0-2716 GCA_044234415.1 Cyanobium sp. | reverse complement strand
GCTGGATCGTTTCCAGGGCGCAGCAGAGCAGACCGGCGGTCAACCCCAGCATCAGGTAACCGGCGAAGGCTCCGATGATCACCGGTTGGCTCACCCGCCGCTCCGCCGCCAGCCTTTGCACCAACCGCAAACTGCTCCAGACGCTGAACAGGGCCCAGAGCAGGATCAGCGGAATGCCGCTATCGCGGTGCTGCAGCGGCGTCAGCGACCACACCAGACCGGAGCCAATGGTGACGAGACCCAGGGCCCGATATCCATGCCACGCTGGACCTGGTCTGGATGTCTCGCGGTCGCGTTGACCGAGGCCCACGATCATGGTGAGCGCCAGCACCAGAAACCCCGGCGAGGACAGCTGGCTCCAACGACCCGGCAGCGCCAGGGTGATCATCACCAGCGAGCAGACGGCAAACAGGATTCGATAAAAGGAATGCACAAGGAACCTCATCGAGGCGGAAGCCGGCGGAACACCGCTGCCACCCTGCGGGGCAGGGCGGTGATCTGCCCAGGATGGCGCCAGCGCAGGGCGAGGGCCTTCCAGAGCTTGCGATGCTCCAACGAACGGGGCCCATGGGCCATGCAGGAGCCGACCGGGTCATGGTGGGATTGCCCTGGCACCGCCCCCCCAACTCAGCTGCAGCTCAGCTGCCGTTGCTCCAGGCGGCAGCTGGCGAAGGGTGCGTCGGTCTGGTCGAACATGGTGAAGCGCCAACCGCGCGGGCTGGGCTCGGCCAGCATCGACTATGTTTTGAAGTGAGCATTGATTAGCGTCAGCGCTGTGCCATCCAGCGACATGGTGAGCTCGAGGCCACCGCGGATCATCTCGTGTCATCTCGGCGCTGAGGGCCTCATCGCTGGGCGTGGCTGGATCATCGAAGCTCGAATCCCTCACCTGCACCGGCCGCGGCAAAGGCGGAAACGCCTGGAGCTGCTGGCTGGCCGTGAACGGCAGGCGGGAAAGAAAGGCCACCCAAATGCCGCGACTGCCGGGCAGGAAGAAGTTTTCCACAGTCCAGATCACCAACGTCAGGCTGGTCAACGCGAGGGCATCGGGCGGTTCATCCCTCAGCTGCAAGCATTGCTGAGCTGGCAAGTCGCATGAGCTGGCAGAGGCGGAACCGCCTCGGCTGCCGATGGTGTGTTGCGCTGAACCTGCGACCGATGTCGCATCACAGCATCCGATGCGCACCAGCGCCGATCGTGGTGAGGGTGGGGTTCGCGTCCAGCCCAACGCCGTCCGCCCACATCTCCTGTGGCCCCGTGGTCCAATACGGCGGCAACCGCTTGGGGCCCCCGCTGCGCCAAGGACTGGCGCACTGACCCGCATCCGGGGCCTGGCCCCGGCAGATTGGCGCCAATCGTGCCCAGCTGGTTCGTCAGGGCAGGATGCACCGCCCTAGCCCTGCCAGCACCTGCCAAGCCCGCGCCCGTGACACCTCCGCCCCTTGTTCTGATTCACGGCCTCTGGGACACGCCCCAGCTGTTCAACCGTCTGGAAACGGCCCTGTGGGCCCAGTCGCCGGAGCTGGAGATCTATGCGCCCCACCTGCCGCACCGGCTCGGAGCCATCCCGATCCGTACCTTGGCGGCCCAGTTGGCCACCCTGGTGGAGGCGAAGTTTGGACCCGATCGGCGGCTCGATTTGTTCGGATTCTCCATGGGCGGGGTCATCGGACGCACCTGGCTGCAGGAGCATGGAGGTCATCGGCGCACGCGCCGGTTCGTCTGCCTCGGCAGCCCCCAGCAAGGCACATTGGCGGCCCAGTTGGTTCCCCGTGCCCTGCTGGCTGGCATCGCCGACATGAAGATTGGCAGCGCTCTGCTGCGCCAGCTGCGGGGCCAGGCCCACCTGCTCGACGGCCTGGAGTGCCACAGCCTGTACACCGCCTCCGATCTCACCGTCTGCCCGGGTTGGCGGGCCGTGCTGCCCGTAGGAACACAACAGGCACTGCCGCTGCTCAGCCATCGGCAGCTGATCCTGGATCCGCGCGTGATTGAGAGGCTGGTGGAGGTGCTTGTCGCCCCCTGAGCGGGGGGCTGTGACCGGTGAGGCAAGGCGCGGACGGCTACGGCTTAAGGCCAGCGGAACCGCCGGGAGCTTTCGCGGTTTGTTGATGACGATTTGCGAACCTGCCTGCCACGGCTTGAGCATGGGTTTATTTTTTTAATCGCCAGCAAGCATGAAAAAGCCATACCGGTCCTTCAGGGGCCGGCAGCTACCAGTCAACAGGCTTCCACCTTGAAGAGGCTGTTGTTCGAGTCGGATAGAACCAGCTCAAGTATCCTTTTGGCACTTCCAAGGAAGTATTGCCAAGGTATTGCTGCCACAAAATCTAGAGGCATTTTTTCACATGTCCGTCCACTACCAGGCCCGTAAGTACCGCCGATGATCGGCACCACCATTAGCTATATCAGTAAGCGGGTCGATAGCCACCTGCGCATGGTCAATCAGAAGGACAAGGATGGGAGCTCACCTCCCTTGGCCGCTTTGATCGACGGCGCTCAGCTCGACCCGCTGGTGCTGCCGTTGGGAACGATCAGCCTGCTAGTCGTCGATGTGAATGAAGATCGGGAATTCAGAGACGCTGATCGTTTTCAACGTCGCATCAGCACGGCAGAATCAAATCAAATCGAAAACCACTATCCGGATTTACATCTAGACATTGGACTCCTATTTGTCGCCAAGTTCAAGGACTATGATCGTGCCTGGAATCAGCTC
>JBIIIX010000371.1:0-2721 GCA_044234415.1 Cyanobium sp. | reverse complement strand
CGGCTGATCAGTTCGCGCTCCGCCCGCTCGGCGCTCGGCAGCCACAGGGCTAGACCCAGCAGCAGCAGGCTGAGCGGCAGGCCATGGTCGCCGACCACCACGGTGAGCACGGCCACACCGGCCAGCACCCGCAGGCACACCGCCCAGACGTCGTCGCTCTCGGTGCTGCTGCGCAGCACCAGCAGAACGGCCGAAAACAGCAACAGGAAGGCGACCACCATGCTGTGAAGCCGCTGGGGGGCGGAACCACCGGACCCGCACCCTAGGAAGTCTTCGTCCCCCTGCCCAGATCGGCGGCCGCAGGCCTAGGTCCAGCCACCAGCCACCAGCTGCCACCAGCCGCAAGCCTCCAGCTGCCAGCCGCCATCAGCGACCCGAGCCCTGCGGCCCCACCCCACACGCCGCCGATGCCGGCCGGCAAGTGATCGGCCGAGCGGATTTCGGGCGAGCGGATCCCCGCGAGCTCATCGCCGCCGAGCTGACTGCGCCGCCGAACTGACTGCGCTGCCGAGCTGAGTGCGCCGCCGACCCGGCCAGGGCGGCATCGTGGGCGGTGCTCTGTGGTCCAGCCGTGCCGACCCCGTCGCTACCGCCCAGCACTGATCTCATCGTGATCGGCAGCGGCCTGGGGGGCCTCTGCTGTGCGGCCCTGGCGGCCCGCCATGGGCTTGAGGTGGTGGTGCTGGAGGCCCACGACCGCCCCGGCGGCGCCGCCCACGGCTTCGAGCGACGCGGCTTCCAGTTCGAGTCGGGCCCTTCGCTGTGGAGCGGCCTGGGCCGCTGGCCGAGCCGCAACCCCCTGGCCCAGGTGCTGCGGGCCGTGGGCGAAGCCGTGCCCTGTCGCACCTACCAGGAGTGGGGCCTGCTGTTGCCCGAGGGAAACCTGCGCATCGGCGTCGGCAGCGAGGCCTTCAGCGATGCGGTGCGGCAGCTGCGCGGCCCGGCGGCGGCGGAGCAGTGGAGGGCCTTCATGGCCTGGCTGGAGCCCGCCTGCCGGGCCGCGGCTGCGCTCCCCCTGCTGGCGCTGCGTTCGGGTCCTTGGGGCACCGCCCGGGTGCTGGGCCCTCAGGGGCTGGCCGGCCTGCTGGCGATTGCTCCCCAGCTGCCGCGGCTGTCAGGGGCGTTTGGGCCGCTCGCCCGCAGGCATCTGCAGGATCCCTTCCTGCTGCACTGGGTGGATTTGCTGTGCTTCCTGATCTCGGGGCTGTCGATGGATCAGACCAGCGCAGCCGCCATGGCAACGCTGTTCGGTGAGTGGTTTGAGCCCGAGGCCAGCCTCGACTATCCGGAGGGAGGCAGCCCGGCGGTGGTGGAGGCCTTGTGCCGGGGCCTGGAGCGTCATGGCGGTGTGCTGGTCTGCCAGGCCCCGGTGGAGCGGATTGAGGTGAAGGATGGGCGGGCCCGGGGGGTGCGATTGGGCGATTGCCGCACGCTCAAGGCCCGATGCGGGGTGGTGGCCAATCTGTCGCCTTGGGATCTTGTCAAGCTGCTGGATCCCGATACGCTCCCTGCCGCCTGGCGCGCCGCCCAACAGGCCACGCCGGCTTGCGCCAGCTTTCTGCATTGGCATCTGGGCCTGCGCGGCGACGACCTGGGGCACCTGCCGATTCACCACGTCTGGGTGGGGGATTGGCAGCGGGGCGTGACGGCGGAGCGCAACATGGTGGTGCTGTCGATGCCGTCGTTGCTGGATCCCTCCCTGGCGCCGGCCGGTCACCAGGTTCTGCACGGTTACACCCCGGCGAATGAACCCTGGGCGCTGTGGCAGGGGCTGGAGCGGGGCTCGTCCGCCTACGAGCGTCAGAAACGAGAGCGCTGCGCCCTGTTCCATCCGGTGTTGGAGCGGGTTCTGCCGGACTGGAGCAGCCGCGCGGTGTTGGAGCTGCAGGGCACGCCCCTGACCCACCGCCACTACCTGCGCATGCACAACGGCAGCTACGGCCCGGCGCTTCCGGCGGATCGGGGGCCATTCCCGGCTGGAGCGACACCGATCGCGGCCTTGCGGGTCTGCGGCGCAGGGGTCTTCCCAGGCATCGGCGTGCCGCCGGTGGCGATCAGCGGCGCCCTGGCCGCCCATCACTTCGTGCCCGTCGCCGCCCAGCGCCGGCTCTTGGAGGAGCTGGCCCTCTAGGCAAGGTCCTTGGGCAACTGGGTTTCAGGAACACAACGCCAACAGACGGGCTGGGGCTAGTGTCGCCACACGCTCCTCGCACGGGAAGCGTTTAGGGTCCGCGGGGGCATCCTCCGGACCCTTTTCTATGGGCAAACGGGTAGCGCAGGCGCCGTTAGGGCCAGCCTCCCTGGCCACGCTGCTGAGGGGAGATGGCCGATGGGCCTCCGGAGTTGCTGAACCTGCGGGTCTCGATGAACCGCGCCAGCTTGCGCAGCGGGATGACATCGCGATCTGATGGCCAACGGCGCGAGCGAACACCGCAGGCCAAGAGGTGCGAACCTGCCAGCAGTTGCTCAGTGGGGCTGAAGGTCTATGGACCTTCCTGGAGGTCGAGGGATTCGACCAACCAACAACGGGGCTGAGCGTGCCCTGCGCCAGTCAGAGATCCAACGCAAGATCACTGGTCTGCCAAGCAACAGCCGGGGCGTTCCATCCGATAAGGATGCGATCTGCCGCAGCTGATTGCTCACCGTGACCACCAACCTGAGATAACAGGGCCGCGATGTATGGCCGTTCCAAGAGCAGGCCTGGGTTGCCCATCATCAGGG
>JBIIIX010000370.1:0-2725 GCA_044234415.1 Cyanobium sp. | reverse complement strand
CGAGGACAGTTGGGCGGTCGGCGCGACGGAGCGGGGCTGGCGCCGGAGCGCGGGAGAGGGGAGGGGGAGAGGGGGAGAGGGGGAGAGGGGGAGCGAGGGAGAGGCGCTGGCGGATCCATGGCCGCTGGATGAGCGAGGCCTGTTGGGGCGAGGGGAGGGCCGCGCGGGGAATCGAATAACGTCATCGCGTTACAAACCTTATAGATCTCCGTCGATACGCAGTTTGATTGGATGCCGTTAGAGTTCAGAGACATCGCAGTCGTTCGCCTCAGGGCCTGGGCTCTGCCTCTCGGGTCACTGTCTTTCGGGGCCCTGTCTTTCGGGGCAATGTCTTTAGGGGCACTGTCTTTCGGGTCACTGTCTCTCAGGGCGCTCCCTCTCGGGGCCCTTCCTCTCGGGTTTCTGGCCGGCTTGCTGAGCGGCTGCGAGGTTCCGCTGCCCCCAACCCTGTCCATCCCTCACCAACCACCACCACCAACCGCTCCGATGGAAGCTCTGGCTGAATTCTTCAAGGTCTTTTCCGAACCCAACCGCTTGGCCGTGCTGGAGGCCCTGCGCGACGGCCCCCGCAATGTCACAGCGGTGGTGGAAGCCACGGGCCTCAGCCAGGCGCTGGTGTCCAAGCACCTCAAACTGTTGACCACCGCCGGGCTGGTGCAACGCCGGCCGGAAGGCTCGCTCGTCTACTACAGCGTCATCGATCCTGAAGTGTTCCGGCTGATCGCTGAGGCCAGCACCCTGCTGCGGGCAGCCCGGCGTCAGCAGGTCAATGCCCTGGCGCTTGCCGTTTGAGGTTGCGGCCCAGCCATGACGCCGCACAGCTCCGAACCCACGAGTGGCTGGCCTTCGCCGACGCTCTCCCTGCCGGATTTGCGCCATGCTTTGGCCGCCGGCCGCCGGCGTTTTCCAGGCCTCAACCTCAAGGACCAAGACGCTGGCCACATCGATCTCAGCGATTGCTGTCTTCGGGGTGGCCGCTTTCAAGAGTCGCGCTTCGGCCATGCGCGGTTGTCCCGGGCTGATGTGCGCCGGGCCCACTTCCAGCGGGCCTTGCTTTGGGGGGCCGATCTCTCCGAGATCCAGGCCCATGGCTCCTTCTGGCAGGAGGCCGATCTCTCAGGCTCGCGTATGCAGCAGGCTGATTTCAGCGGCGCCTTGTTGCATCGGGCCTGCCTGCAGGGCGTCGTGGCGCCCGGCAGCCATTGGCAAGGGGCACGGCTGGTGGAGGCCGACTTCCGCTCGGGACTGGATCAGCTCAGCGATCTGGGCCGGGCAGATTTCCGCGGAGCCGACCTCAGCTTTGCCCTGCTGGCGGGAGCGAATCTGCGGCAGGCGAACCTTCAAGGCAGCTGCCTGTACGGCACCGACCTCAGCCAAGCCTGCCTTCAGGAGGCGGATCTGCGCGGCTGCGATCTCAGTGAGACCCGTCTAGCGGGGGCCCAGCTGGAGGGTGCCCGGCTGCCCAGGCGATTCCGGCTCTGAACCCGCTGCTCTCAACCCGGTGACGAGGCGAGCACTGACCAACGCCTGGTGCCCCTAGGCCTGGTGTAGAGGACAACAGCCGTGGCTAGGGATGGTGGTGAGGAAGGGGTAGCTGGATCCAGGGTTAATCCACCGGCAGGGGCTGGCGGCGGCGCTTCAGCCACACCTCCTGGGCCGTGTCAAACAGGGAGGCCTGCACTTCGGCCATGAAACGCTGCTGACGGCGCTGATCCTCGGCGGTATGGGACAGCATCTCCGAGAAGGTGGCTGCATGGCAGAGGTCCACAAGTAAGGCCACCTCATCCGAGGAGAGGCAGACAAGATGCTCATCACCGATGTGGGTGACTCTCACGCGGCGCTTGTATGGAGCTACTAACCCTAGACCCATTACCGCGTTGGCGCGTGGGGGCAAGCGTTCTGTTACGCATTGAAGCTCCACAGGCGCTAGGTCGGCTTGGGCGCCCGTCTCCGGGTTCGCCAAGGATGGTCTGCTGAGCCGGCCCGCCAGGGAGGGACGCGCCTGGCCGTCGTGCCGGATCGAGCCTCACGGCGGAGCTGCCTCGGCCCCGCTCCGGCCCCAGGCTGAGCGAGACCTCAAGGGCGACCGAGCCCTGGCCTCGGCGCACTGGCTTCGGGATCTGGCTGCGGGGCGCGGGCCTCGATGTGACAACGCCTGGGCAAGGCCTCCGCGGCGAAGGCCTGCGCGGGGAAGGCACTCCGAGGCGAAGGCCTGCGCGAGGAAGGCACTCCAAGGCGAAGGCCTTGGCGTGAGGGCTCGGGCTTGGGGGCTCTGGCGCGTTGTCTGGGTTCAGCCCAACGCGGCGGTTGTGATCGCCGCGGGGCAAGGGGGGAGCAGCTCCGCCGCGAGCTGCTCAATGGGTGAAGCTGTACACGATGGCCACCAGCACGAGGGCCACGAAGAACATCTCCAGCAAATCCGGTCCGTCGCTGTTCACGGTTCGCGGTCTCCTGGGCACGGCCCCCAGGCCAAGTTCAGGGAATCCAACCCGGCGGCGTTCATCGCCGCCGCACCGGCTGGCCGGAGTTGGCAGCGGGAGGGGGGCGACTGATCAGTTCGCGCTCCGCCCGCTCGGCGCTCGGCAGCCACAGGGCTAGGCCCAGCAGCAGCAGGCTGAGCGGCAGGCCATGGTCGCCGACCACCACGGTGAGCACGGCCACACCGGCCAGCACCCGCAGGCACACCGCCCAGACGTCGTCGCTCTCGGTGCTGCTGCGCAGCACC
>JBIIIX010000369.1:0-2746 GCA_044234415.1 Cyanobium sp. | reverse complement strand
TCAACACCACCGCTAACACCACCGCTAACACCACCGCTAACACCAGCGTCAACATCAACGCCTTGATCTCGGGCACAATTCGCTGATGACGCGCTTCCCTCCCCTGTCTGGCTCCGTCCGTCCTGTACGGGGGTGGAGCCTGGTACGCCGCTGCGCCGGCCTGGCCCTTGGCCTCAGCCTCGTGCTCGCCCCTGCCCTGGCCGCCTCCGCCTTGGCGGCCTTGCGCCCGGCCAAGCCCGCCCTGTGGGTGGTGCGCGATGCCGATACCACCCTCTATCTGTTCGGAACTGTTCACCTGCTCCCGAAGGATCTGGGCTGGTTCGACGCGGAGGTTGCCAAGGCGTTTCAGGCCTCGCATGAACTGAAACTGGAGCTCTTGCCCCAGCAGGATCCCACCGCCCTGGCGCCGCTGATCATCCAGCACGCCCTCGACCCCAGCGGTCGCACCATGGCCCAGCGGCTCAACCCCACCGACCACGCCGCCTACGTGCAAGCGCTCCAGCGGCTCGGCCTGCCGGCCGAAGCGATGGAACCGATGGAGCCCTGGTTCGTCAGCGTGACAACCGCCGCATTGCTCTATGCCAAGGCCGGCCTGGATCCCGAGAACGGCGTTGAAACGGTGCTGGCCAAGGCTGCCCGCCAAGCGGGCAAACCGATCAGCGCATTGGAGACGCCGGAGCAGCAGTTCTCCCTGCTGGAGGCCACACCCGAGGCTGAACAGCTGGCGATGTTGCAAAACCTGATTCAGCGCCCCGAAGAGGCGCAATCACTGACGCGTAAGATCGTGGATGTTTGGGCACGAGGTGATGCTGAGGCCACCGGAAGCCTGCTGAATGAAAACATGAAACGCGCACCGCAGACAAGCCGTGTTCTGCTCACGGAACGCAATCTCCGCTGGGTGCAACAACTGCAGCAACGGCTGGCGCGGCCGGGGGTGGTGTTCGTTGCCGTCGGCGCTGGCCACCTCACCGGCGCGAATAGCGTGCAAGAGCTGCTCCGCAAGGCGGGCTTGCAGGTGGAGCGGATTCGCTAAGCGTGCCACCGCTGCTGGACCATGTGCCCGACGATTTCGCGGCGGGCCTGGAGCGCCGCCTGGCGCAGAGGTCAGCGGCTTGGCCTTGTCGATGGGCCAGGGAGCGCTGTAGTGGTCTCCACTCACCATCCAGCTGTTGATCGCGGGATGCTTTCGTAGGGATTCCGTCGACCACGGACGCCATGGCCGCCGAGCCCCCCACCATTCTGGTTGAGGATTTCCGACCCTTCGCCGAGTCGAAGCTGTGGGAGCTGCAACGCCAGTATTTCGCCGCCCGGGGCCAGCAGGCGTGGAGTGCGGGGGAGGTGCCCCACTACATCACCAGCAACCCCGTGGTGGCAGCGGCCTATGCCGAGGTGCTGGTGGCGTTCCGCCGCGATCGCCTGCGTCGCGATCCCGCTGAGGAGGCTCTCAGGATCGTGGAGCTGGGAGCTGGATCCGGGCGGTTCGCGTATCACCTGCTCCAGCAGCTGGCGGAGCTGTGTGAGCGGGAGGGGCTCGATCCGGCGGGCTTTCGCTACGTGCTGAGCGACTTCTGCCCGGCCAATCTGGAGGCCTGGGCGGCCCATCCGTGTTTCCAACCTTTCTTCGCCAGCGGCCAGCTGGAGCGGGCCCGGTTCGATGTGATGCACACCATCGTCCTGGAGCTGGAGCACGGCGGCGAGCGGATCGGCCCCGCTGAACTGGGGGCGCCGGTGGTGGTGATCGCCAATTACCTGCTGGATTCGATTCCCACCGAGCTGCTCTGTTTTCGCCATGGGCAGGTGGAGCGGGGCCTGGTGCGGTTGCGCCAGCGGCAGGACGGCGGCGACCCCCCGGATGCGGCGCCGCTGCTGCAAACGCTGGAGCTCGACCATCGCAGCGAGCCGCTGGCTCCAGCCCCCTTTGCGGAGCCCACCCTCGACGGGTTGCTGGCGGAGTACAAGCGGCAGCTGGCGGAGATTGGCGAGGCCTGGCTGCTGTTCCCCGCCCCGGCGTTGCGGGCCCTGGAGCGCCTGGCCGCCCTCTCCCGCCAGGGGCTGCTGCTGCTCTCGGCCGACAAGGGACACCACCGGCTGGAGGAGTTGCTGCTCCCCCAGCCGCCGGGGCTGGTGACGCACGGCTCTTTCTCCCTGAATGTGAACTACCACGCCCTCTGCCGCTGGGCGGAGGCGGGCGGCGGCCAGGCGCTGGTGCCCGATCCAGGCCGGGGCGGCCTGCACACGGTGGCCCTGCTGCGCCTGCCGGAGGCGGATGATCACCGCGCCACCACGGCGGCCTGGCGGCGCCACCTGGCCGCCTTCGGCCCCGGCGACTACCTCAAGCTCAGCCAGTTGGCCTGCGCCAACGCCGAACAACTGAGCGCCGAGCAGCTGCTGGCCTTTCTGCGCCTGGGCCAGGGCGATAGCCACCTGTTGGGCCGGCTGCTGCCACGGTTGCGGCGGCTGGCGGCGGATCTGCACCCGCAGGAGCGTCTTGGATTGCTGGAGAGCCTCGCCCAGGTGGAGCGGATGCAGTTTCCGCTCGACGGGCGGGAAGCGGAGGCAATGGAGGAGGGCTTACGGGCGCTGCTGCAGGGCGAAGCGCTGAGGCATGGCGAAGCGCAGTGCCAGCCGCTCGCGCCGGAGCTGCTGGCGCTGGAGCGTGAACTCGACTGGCTGGCGGCGCTGGTGCAGGCGCGGGTTGAACGGCTGTTCCGTCGCCAAGGCGGGGAGGCGAACCTGGCGTTGATCC
>JBIIIX010000083.1:0-10800 GCA_044234415.1 Cyanobium sp. | reverse complement strand
ACCAGGGCTCCCGCCACCGGACCCCTGTAGAAGCCCGCGGCGCCCTCAGCGGCGATCCGCCGCAAGGTAGAGGCCAGCTCGGGCTGGCGCAGGCGGCTGCCGGGTGAGGGGGCCAGCGGTCCGCCCTGCGGCGTGGGTCGCAGCAGGAAGATCCGCCGGGATTCAGGGTCGGCCGCCAGCAGTTCCGCTGCCTGACGCAGCTGGTCGCTGAGTTCCTTGCCGATCACGAATCCCCCCTGGGCAAGGGAGATGGCTGGCCGCATCACCTGCCGCAGCGGCAGGCGGCCGTAGCAGGTTTGGGCCCGCACCAACCCCGCGACGCTTCCGGGCACGCCGCTGCTGGCCAGGCTGCGGGTGGCCCGCCGTCGATCCACCGTGCCATCGGCGGCCAGGAAGAGGTCGCGGCTGGCGGCGAGAGGGGCCCGTTCGCGGAAATCGATGCCAACGGCGTGGCCCTTGCCGAGTTCAAGCTCGACCGTGGCTTCCGCGGGGGCTAGGCAGCCCCTGGCGCGGGCTGGGGAGGGGCCCGGCAGCCAGAGCAGCAGAAAGCCTCCGCCGCCGAGATTGCCGGCCTGGGGCAGGGTCACCGCTTCGACGAAGGCCGCGGCCACCGCCGCATCCACCGCGTTGCCGCCAGCCCGCAGTATCGCGGTGCCGGCGGCGCTGGCCAGGGGCTCCTGGCCAGCCACCATGCCCCCCGCGGACCAGACGGGATGGAAACGCTGCCCCTGCTCTTGCAGGACATTGCCCGTGGGCGCTGTCTGGCCAGGGCCCGCCGTGAGCAGAGCGGCGCTGAAGGCCAGCGGCAGCAGCCGTCGCCCAGGGCCCATCCAGGCCAACCAGGCTTCAGGCCTTGGGATCTTTTCTCCCGCAGCCCGGGGCGACGTGGACCTGCGTCGATTGACAGCGGCTGGCTCGCCGCTGCGGAGAGGCTGGGCCGCCCGCCGCTGGAGCCGGATCGTGGCGCCGCGACCGTTGGGCATCGCCGGGGCCGTGGTGAGTGGGCTGAGGTGTGTCAGGGACTTGGACGGCTGTGGTGATCCCGTTCCCGCAGGCTGGCCATTTCGACCCGGTTCCGGCCCGCGTTCTTGGCGGCGTAGAGGCAATCATCCGCCAGCTGCTGAAGGCCATCGCTGTCACAGCTGCCGCAATCGCGAGGGGTCCAGAGGCCGATGCCAATGCTGATGGTGAGCACCCCGCCGGTGACGGCACGGGGATGGTCGATTTCGGCGGATTCAATCGCCTGGCGCATGCCAGCGCAAAGCTCGTGGGCACGCTGCGCATCGGAATCCGGCATGATTAGGCCGAATTCCTCTCCGCCGAGCCTGGCCAAGAAGTCCGTACGTTTCTGCAAGTTCCCACCCAAAATTGCCGCAACTTTGCGGAGGGCTCGATCGCCATAGGCATGGCCCATCAGATCATTCACTGATTTGAACCGATCGATATCAATTAAAGCCAATGCCAGGGGTTGTTGGTTGCTGCGGCAGGATGCAAAGTTTGCCCGTAGGAATGAATCGTAGCTGCGTCGGTTCGCCAGGCCGGTGAGCGGGTCGAGCAGCGCCATGCGTTTGGCGCGTTCACTTTCAAACGTGTAGAAGAGTAGGCTTAGCAGATTGCTCATCGATTCAATCCGTTTGATCTGATCATCGCTGAATACAGATCGGCGTTGCAGGGCGATCGTCAATACAGGAATTGAGATGCCGCGAGATTCGAGCGGGATGCCAAGATAATCGGTGCAGCCCTGCTGCTTCAATGCTGATAGCAATTCAAAATCGGGGTCGCTGATCTGGTTGAGTCGCCGCCGCAATGTTTCGCCCGTGGTGGCGATACGGTGCAGAGGGCTGGATCGATGCTCGTGATGTTCCAAAAAGTCGCGCCCCATGCGCAGGGTGCGAACTTCGCCAGGCTCCCGCGAATTCCAGATATATTGACTACAGTCAATATCTTCTTCTTCTGGCAAAAAGGCCAGTGAAAGTCGCATCAGATCCAGGCCCCACAGCCTGAGTTCGTTGACAAAAAGAAGTACAAACTCCTCATAGTTGCGTAGCTTCGACCAGTTTTGGAGCAGCAGTCGTTCCAGGGGGATCCGCTGCGTCATCGACTTGCTGTCCTCGATGCGCTGATGCGAAGACAGCAATCTGTCGGAATCGCGGATTTCTTCCAGGTAGCCTTCCATCCAGTCCGGGTCGGCCCAATCCGAATTGGTCAGGAAGTCGACGAGCGAGGAGCGGTTCAAGGGCCTAGAGATGCGGAATCCTTGCAGGCAGTCCGCGCCGAGCCGCACGGCGGTGCAAAGATCATTGGCATCTTCAATCCCTTCTGCAATGATCATCTTGCCGAGGGCATGCACGGATTTGATGAAGGGGCCAACATAGTGCTGAAGCCTGAAAGAATCGCTGATTCCCTTAATTAGACCAATATCAAGCTTGATGGTGTCATACCAGGCTTCGCAAATGCGTCGATAGTTTGAGAGCCCGGAGCCGAAGTCGTCGATGAAGATGCGAAAAGCAAGTTCTTTGATCAGTCGCTCTGAAGCTGTCTGGACATTGCTGCTGCCCGGCAGTTGATGTGTGGCTGCAGTTTCGGTGATTTCGAGGCAGAAGAGTCCATTGTCAATCTCATACATGCGCAGCAGCTCAACAAGGTGATCCAGCCGCTTCGGCGTTGCCAGGGAATCGCTCGAGATGTTGACTGACACATAGGAGATTTTGGTCGCCAGGTTGTTATCGCCTCCCAGCCACTCCTGCACGCCTTGAAGTTGACTGATCACAATCTCATCAATTTTGTGGGCAATGCCCAAATCATGGGCGAAGCGCAGGGCCTTGGAGGTGCCAACCCGCGCCAGGGGCTCCGGGTGGAAGCGCAGCAGCAGCTCAAGGCCAAATCGCCCTGGATCTGACAGGAGCAGAATCGGTTGATAGCGAAAAGAAATATCACTGGCCTCCAGCTGAATCAGGTTTCTGCTGATTTCAGTGTCCACACGACCACGCTGTTCGTCACTGGCTTCCACCATCCGATAGGCGATCTGGTCCTGGCCGGCAAGCCGCTCGCCAAAGGCGTGGTTGGTGAGCAGACGACCGCTCTCCTGGCGCGAGCTCAGGCTTTGTCCCGTCACCACAATGTCATCCCAATGCAGGGCAAGATTCAATGTGCTGATCGTGGCTTCGCTGGCATCCGCCAGGATGGCCCGAAGGATCCGATCGCAGGCCTCTCGGGAGATGGACAGTTCTGGTTCGGGAACGGAACGGCTGAGGATGGCGAGACGATGATCAGAGATGCGATAGCAGCGAAGATCGCTCCAATCTCTGCGTTGCTGCCGGATGGTTTTCCAGGCTTGGCGAAGCGTTTCTCCCACCTGCGCATCACTGAGGAAGGCTCTCTGTCGCTCCAGAACCTGAAAGTTCAGCGTCAGCAGCAAGGCGCTGCTGGTGTCCTGGGGCCGGTCGTCCTTGCTCAGTTCCTCAAGATCGTGTTCAAGGCTCTGCAAGGAAGGCAGATCGGTCTGGACATCCGTGCGCTGATTGGCCAGGACGCGTCGCTGACGCAGCCTCCGCTGCTTGCGCACCACCGCGAGGGAGGGGCTGAGGCTGAGGCCCAGCAGCATCAGGGCGGCGAGCAGGCTGGAAGCCAGGGGCCCAACAAAATGGATGTGTTGGTGATGAGGCGATCCTCCCTGCTGTTGCTGGGGCCACAACACCGCCCCCATCGCCATCGCCTTGCCGTTCGCGACACCAAAGCTCGGGCTCCCCGCCGGATCAGGCTGGGGAAGGCTCGCGAGCTCCGCGGATGAGCCCGGGCCCCAGCGCGGCACGATCAGGTTCGATCGTGGCTGGGGAGTGGTGCCCAGCCCCCCCAGCGGCGCCATGGAGCCCAATTCTGCCCCCGTCAGCGGGCTGAGATTCCACGGTGCTGTGGGGCAGGGCCCTGTGTCGCCGGGAGCGAGGGTTAGCCAGCCTGGCAGGCTCGCAGGGGCTGGCGGCTGGGCTGGCGTGGCCAGGCTCGCCTCCGGGCAGGGTGCCAAGGTGATCTCCCCTGTTCGCTCCAGCCGTTGGCGGATCTGGTTGCGCTGCAAGGCCTGGTCAACGCTGACCACCCCGGCCAGGGTGAGGCTCGCCCCGCCAAGCGCAACAACTAGCGACAGCGCACGCATGCGGGTCTTGTTCGCGGCCAGGAACCCGAATCGGGTGATGCTACGCAGAACTTACAAAGACCATGGCATCCATGCACGCGCTTGCCTGCATCTGGCGCAGGGGCCTGGAGGTTCCGCCCATCCTCCAACCCGGTCTTCGGTCCGTGGGGGCGCTGGGCTGGATGCGGCACCGGGGTCCCCACGGACCGGAGCCTGTCCTTAAGACGGCCGTTGCTCCGCCACCGCCTGCCGCACCGCAGCGATGGCCCGCTCAATGTCGTCTTCGCTGGTCTCCCGTCCGAGGCCGAAGCGGATCGCCGCCGCCGCCGCCTCCCGGCTGAGGCCCAGGGCCGCGAGCACGGCGGAGGGTTGGCCTTGGGCGCAAGCCGAGCCGCTGCTGACCGCAAGCTCACGACGCAGGCGGCGATGCAGGTCCGCCCCCTCAACGCCCAACACACTGACGTTGAGGTTGTGGGCCAGGCGTTGACTGGGGTGTCCGTTCAGCCGCATCCCACCGACAGCCTCCAGGCTTCGCCACAGATGATCCCGCAGGCGCCCCAGCCGTTCCTGCCGCGGCTGACGGTCCGCCATGGCCGCCTCCACCGCCGCGCCGAGACCGACCACCAGAGGGACCGGCAGCGTTCCCGCCCGCAGGCCCCGCTCCTGGCCACCGCCGCGCTGCTGGGCCGCCAGCCGCACGCCGGGGCGGACCAGCAAGGCACCGATGCCCTGGGGGCCATAGAGCTTGTGGCCGCTGAGGCTGAGCAGATCGATCCCCAGGTGTTCCATGTTCAGGGGGATGTGGCCCACCGCTTGGGCGGCGTCGCAATGGAACAGCACCCCCTGGTTCCGGCAGAGGGCCGCGATCTCGGCTAAGGGCTGGAGCACCCCGATCTCGTTGTTGGCGGCCATGACCGACACCAGCAGGGTGTCCGGCCGGATCGCCGCCGCCAACCGCTCCAGATCCACAAGACCGTCCGCCTGGACCGGCAACACATCGAGCGGGAAGCCATGCCGCGCCAACCAGGCCAGCGGATCGAGCACCGCCCGATGTTCGGTGCGCAGGCTGATCAGGTGGCGCCGTGGTTCGCCCCGCTCGATCGCCGCCTCGGCCACGCCCGCCAGGGCCAGGTTGTTCGCTTCGGTGGCACCGCTGGTGAACACCACCGCCTCGGCGGCCATGCCCAGCGCCGCAGCCAGCTGACCGCGGGCCAGATCCACCGCGGCGGCGGCGGCGAGCGAACGGCGATGCAAGCGGCCGGAGGCGTTGGCGCAGCGGTCGTGCCACCAGGGAGCCATGGCCTCCAGCACCGCCGGATCGCAGGGCGTCGTGGCGTGGTGATCCAGATACGTCAGCATGCCCTCAGGCTGACATCTGAATCCCTGACCAGCATCCCCTTGGGTTCCCGCGCCTGGCCTCCTCCGGCCCCGCTGGCGCCGCGGCCTTTGATCAGGTGGAGTGCAAAGCCGGGGGTGGCCCTGGCGCTGCTGTTGTGGGCCCCTGAGCCAGGGGCGTGGACGGCTCCGGCACGGGCCCAGGACCAGCCGGCCCAGCGCCCCCCGGGGCTGGTGGTGTTGGTGGAGAAGACCACCAGCCAGGGCCCTTATACGTTTGGGCTGTTTCATCCCCGTCCGGACCCCGTGCAGCCCAGCCTTTGGAGCGTGCAGATCTGGCAGGAGATCTCCGATCGGGTCACCGTTTCCAGCGAGCGCCTCCTGTGTGATCCCCGCACCCCGATGCGGGTCCTGCGCCAAGGATCCAGCCTGGAACTGCGCTACCTCAATCCCGGTGGGGCGATCACACCCTCCAACCGTCTTGATCACATGCTGTGGTGGGCGATCTGCCACCCAGCCCTGGCGGGCCGCGATCCAGCCGGCCTGGCGGCGGAGGCCCAGAAGCTCGGCTATGGCGGCCAGCTTGTGGAGCGACTGGAGATCGTGCCCACAGGCCGCTGAGGGCCAGGGCGGCTAGCGGGCCCCGCCGCACCGGGGCATTGGTGCGCCCCAGCTTCCATCGATAGATTGGCCCTATGGCTTCCGAATCTCCCCAGACCCCACCGTCCCCTGCCGCCCCCGGCCCCGACGAGGCCCCCGCCTCGGCTCCGGCGCGGCTGTTGCTCGTCGACGACGAGCCCGGATTGCGCACGGCCGTGAAGGCCTACCTCGAAGACGAGGGTTTTGTGGTCACCACCGCCAACGATGGCGAGGAGGGCTGGACCCTGGCCCAGGAACTGCAGCCCGATGTGGTGATCAGCGATGTGATGATGCCCCGCTGCGATGGCTATGGCCTGCTGCGGCGGTTGCGGGGTGATGAGCGTCTGGGCGGCACGCCCGTGATCTTTCTCACCGCCAAGGGGATGACCGCCGATCGCATCGCCGGCTTTCATGCCGGGGCCGACGATTACATCCCCAAACCCTTCGATCCCGACGAACTGGTGGCCCGGGTGCGCAATGTGGTGCGGCGCCAGGAACGGCTGCTGGCCGAGGCGGCCCGTTTCGCCGATGCCGACATCGGCGCCATGGCGCGCCAGATCACCGAGATCCGCACGATGCTGGGCAGCGGCGGCGTCAAGAAGGCCCCCGCCGATCTCAAGTTCGACTTCACGCCCCGGGAGGCCAGTGTGTTGCAGCTGGTGGCGGAAGGATTGATGAACAAGGAGATCGCCCGGCGCCTGGAAACCTCCATCCGCAATGTCGAGAAATACGTGAGCCGCCTGTTCATCAAAACCGGCACCGCCAGCCGCACGGAGTTGGTGCGCTTCGCCCTGGAGCGCGGGCTGGTTGAGTGAGGGTTGGCGGCCCGCCGCCGCCAACGACGGCTGGACCTATCGCGACCGGGTCGCCCGCCAGGAGGCGGGCCTGAGCGTCAGCGCTTTTTACGCCGCCCGCCACCGCCACAGCGATCAGGGGCTCTGGCGAGCCCGCTTGGCGGCCGGCGAGATCGAACGCAATGGCCTGCGGCTGCGGGACGACCCGCTCCTGGCGGCGGGGGATCGGCTCGCCTGGCACCGCCCCCCCTGGCGGGAGGAGGCGGTGCCGGCGGCCTGGGCCGTGCTCCACGACGACGGCGACCTGCTGGTGATCGACAAACCGGCGGGGTTGCCGGTGCTGCCCGCTGGCGGCTTCCTGGAGCACACCGTTCTGCGGCTGCTGGAGCGCAGGCACGCTGCTGATCCCGCCGGCGTGCCCCGGCCCGTGCACCGGCTGGGGCGCTTCACCTCTGGCCTGCTGGTCTGCGCCCGCCAGCCCGCCAGCCGGGCTTGGCTGAGCGCCCGGTTGCGGGAGAGCACGGCGGCGGCGCCAGCGGACCGCCAGGACCAGGGGCGGTCGGGCTGCCGCAAGCTCTATCGCGCCCTGCTGGAGCCCGGAGCGCTGGCGCTCTCGCCGGGGCAGGACCTGGTGATCGCGGTGCCGATCGGCCGGCGACCCCACCCGCGGCTCGGGCGGATCTGGTGCGCCGCCCGCGACCCACAGCCAGGCGACCTGGCCGCCCGCAGCACCCTCACCCTGCTGGAGCGCCAGCCCAGCGCCGATCTGGTGCAGGTGGCGATCGCCAGCGGCCGGCCCCACCAGATCCGCATCCACGCCGCCGCCGCCGGAGCGCCGCTGCAGGGCGATCCCTTGTACCTCCCGGGGGGCGAGGCGCGGGCGGAGGCCCTGCCGGGCGACGGCGGCTATGCCCTCAAGGCCTGGCGGCTGGAGCTCACCCGGCCGGATGGCGGACGCCTGCACCTGGAGGCCCCGTAGGGTCCCTGCCCTGCGGCGGCCCCACGGACTGACGGAGCAGTTTGCCGCCGACCTGGAGGCGGGACCGCTGCCGGGATCCCTCGATGTGTTCCGGGAGTTCTCCGGGGCGCTGCAGGCCCGCTGCGGGCTTCTCTCGCCTCAACCCGTGGGTCGTCGCCAGAGGCCCAGCCATTCGTTGTTCCGCCCCGCCGCCGAGCCCCGGGCCGGTTCCCACAGCAGGGGCTCCAGGCCGGCGCCGAGCAGCTGGCGCTCCAGCTCCTGGGGGTCGCTGCCGAAGGGCGGGCCGCCGGGCCGCTCGTGGCACCAGAACAGCGCCAGCAGCCAGCCGCCGGGGGCCAGCAGCCGGGTCACGGCCCGCAGGTAGTCGGGCCGGCGCGTGGGCTGGATGGCGCAGAAGCAGGTGTGCTCCACCACCCCCTGCAGGCTGCCGTCCGCCAGGCCGGCGGCGGCCAGGGCCGCGGGATCGAGCAGATCGGCCTGAAGCCAGCGCAGCTCCGGTCGGTCGGGGCCGTGGAGGCGCCGCGCCTCCCGCAGGGCTTCGCCGCTGATGTCAAGCCCGATCGCCGCGAAGCCCAGCTCCAACAGCAGGGCCACCTCATGGCCTCGCCCGCAGCCCGGCACCAGCACCCGCCCCGGCGGCAGCGGCCGGCGCGGATCCTGCCGCAGGAAGGCCGCCAGCGGCGGGGCCGGCCCCCCCAGCTCCCAGCCGTCCTGGCCGTCGCGGTAGCGCTGATCCCAGGCGGCTGCGGTGCTGGCGGCCGGGGTGCTGGTGACCGCAGCGCTGGCGGCTGCGGTTTTGGCGGCCGCGGCGCTGGTGACCGGGGTGCTGGCGTCTGCGGTGCTGGCGTCTGCGGCGCTCGTCGACGGAACGCTCACCACCGCCGGATCGAACCAGCGGGCCAGGGCCGATACGTCGTCGTCGCCGAAGCCGGCGGCCATCAGCTCCGCCTCCATCGCCGCCACCCGCTCGCTCACCGGCAGGGAGAGGCCCGTGGCGGCGGCGGCCTCCAGGGCAATCAGCAGGTCTTTGTGGTGCAGGGCCAGGCGGAAACCCAGGGGGAAACGGCCGCTGAGCATCCCCTCGGCCCGATGGCGCAGGGCCCAGGAATCGGCCGCCCCCTCCCGCAGCGCCGCGCACACCTCCGCCATCGGCAGGCCGAGGCGGCGGCCCAGGGCCAGGGCCTCGGCCACCGCCGCGTAACTGCCCGCCACCAACACCTGGTTGACCGCCTTCACCCGCTGGCCCGCCCCCACCGGCCCGAAGTGGCTGATCCGCCCGCCCACCACCGCCAGCAGCGGCCGGGCCCGTTCCAGATCCGCGGCGCCGCCGCCCACCAGCACCGAGAGGGTGCCGGCGCGGGCCCCTTCCGTGCCGCCGGTCACCGGGGCGTCGAGGTAGGCCACGCCCCGCTCCGCCAGCCGGGCCGCCAGGGCTTCGCTCGTGGCCGGGGCGATCGTGGAGAAGTCGACCACCAGGGATCCGGAGGCCAGGCCCGCGATCGCGGCCTCGGGCCCCTCCAGCAGCACGGCCCGCACGGCGGCGTCGTCGCTGAGGCAGAGGCAGAGGATGTCGGCTTCCCGGGCCGCGGCGGCGGGGCTGGCGGCGCAAGCGGCGCCGAGGGCGCCCAGCGGCTCCTCCCGGGCGCGGTCGCGGTTATGCACCGTCAGCGGGAAGCCCGCCGCCAGCAGGTTGGCGGCCATCGGTGCGCCCAGGGCGCCGAGGCCGAGGAAGGCCAGGCGCTCTCGCGGGCCCGGGCCGGGGATCTCAGCCACGCTCGAAGGCGATCAGGCGGGAGAAGTAGAAGGGGGCATGGTTGAGGCTGCGGCGCACCGGCTGGAAGCCGGCGGCGGCGGCGGCCTTGACGATCCCTTCCTCCCGCAATGTGTAGGCGCGGGTGGTGCGGCTCGGGCCGGGGAACAGCTGGCCGATGCCCTTCAGCAGCGCCAGCAGGGGGGTGTAGGGGGCGAAGCTGACGATCAGGCGCCGCTCCGCCAGCCCCGCCAGGTGGCGCACCATCTCCTCGGCCGCCGCCTGGGGGTAGTGGATGAACACATCCAGGCAGATCACGGTGTCGTAGCGGCCCTGCAGGCTCTCCAGGTCGGAGGCGCTGAAATGCAGGCGCTCCTCAGTCAGCCCCTCAGTCAGCCCCTCAGTCAGCCCATCCGTCAGCTCCTCCGTTAGCCCCGCCGCCGCCGCCCGCCGACGGGCCTCCGCCACCATCGCCGCCGACAGATCGCTGGCCGCCACCGAACCGGCACCGGCCAGAGCCAGGGGAATCGCCAGGCTGCCCACGCCGCAGCCGGCATCGCAGAAGCTGCGGGCCGCCAGGTCGCCCTGCTCCCCCACCCAGGCCAGCACTTCATCCACCGTTTTCTGGTGGCCGATGCGGATATTGCGCTGAACGTTGTTGACCTCCTCGCTGTCGCTGTAGATGCGGTTCCAGCGCTCGAAGCCCGTGGTTTCGAAGTAGTCCTTCACCTCCACCTTTTCGGCGGCCTTCGCGTCAGCCGGGCTTGCGGCCTCGGGACTGGCCTGGGGGGCGGAGCTCATGGAATGGAACAACCAGCGGCGCGGATCCTAGGGAGAGGGGTGAGCGCAAGCCAGGCGGCGGCCACGAAGAGCCTGTCGCGCCTAGCCCCGTCCACCCCGAAGCCCTTGCCCAGAGGGCTGCGATCAACACCACCATCCGGGAGGGGCTCTCGGGAGGCTCAAGCCAACACGGCTCCAGCCAACACAGCACCAGCCAGCACGCAAAACGTTGCTGCACCAGCGGTCCTGATCAGCGGTTGGCGGAGCGGCGGAACAACGCGCAGCCCGGCACGCTTCCCGGCGACAGCCGATCGCGCAGCGTGCCCAGGGGCTGGGCCGCCAGCCGCCGCACACGGGGGGTGATCGCGCCTTCATTCCCCCTCTGCAAATGCCG
>JBIIIX010000368.1:0-2753 GCA_044234415.1 Cyanobium sp. | reverse complement strand
GCCCGTGGGCCAATCACGATCTGCCTGGGGAACTCGCCTGTGGCGATTAGGCTGTAGATGGTGGTGCGTGAGAGGCCGACCCGGTGGATCACCTCCGGGAGCCGCAGCAGTCGATCAGTTGCGGATGTCATGGCTGATGGTCTGGATCTCGGGTGTGTGTCTTGGATTGGTTGGTGCCTTTCAGTTGGTCTGGTGCAGCAAGGCCACCACTGCCGGATCCCAGAGGATCTGCTGGCGGCGCTCTCCCCGACTGCAGAGCGGCTGGGTGACGCCCCAGTCGCTACCGGCTTCTGTGAGCTGCCAGTCGTCGTCCTCGTTGCGCTGCTGCAATCCGGCGGCAGCGAGCCGCTGGTTGGTCTGGCGGAGCGAGCGATCCAGTCGGTCCGCCAGCTGATCGGCCGTCAGCCAGGCCACCCCTGCGCGGTACGAGAAGCGTTGCTGCCCCTCAGCGCATGAGGGACTGCTGTTGGCCTGGATCTCCTCCAGGGCGTTGAGCAGGGCCTCGGAATGTGACACGCCGGTGAGGTGGATGATCTCGTCGGCCCCGCGCAGCACCTCTGCTGCAGTCTGCCTGCGGATCGCGTCGATGGACCTAGCTCCTTGTGGCGCTATGCGCTGCTGGCTGCGCTGGATTGCGGGCAGCAGCTCATGGGTGAGCCAGCGCCGCATCCGCGGCGCGCTGGGGTTGTCGCTGTCAAGCAGCCTGCGCAGCAGGGCGGCCTCGTTGATCATCGCCAGGGTGAAGCCACCGGCGCCGGGCCCCTCTTCTGAATGGAGGCAGAGCTCCTCGTCGCGCCGGATCGCCATGGCCCAGACCATCGAGCTCTCCGACAGCGCGGCGCAGGCATCGGCAACGACGAACCAGGCCTCGCCTTGCTGATCGGTGCTCACCCGGATGCGGTGCCCCTCGAACAGGTAGGGCACCAGAGCGGACGTGTTGCTCATGGCTGGGAAGGCGAGGGGACAGGGGCGCCATGCCGCGACGCGAACACTGCAGGGGTGAGTCCCCCAGGGGCCGCGGCCAGTGGTGCCGGCACCGGACCCGCCAGGACCAGAAGGATCGTGCTCAGCTGCAGGGCCAGCACCAGCCACACCAGCCACTGCAGCTGACGCAGGCTGCTCAGCCGCACGGTGGTGGTGATCGGCCGGCGCGTGCGGCAGAAAGCCGGCAACTGCGGCTGGGCCAAGGGCCGCGGCGTGCGGCCGGGGTGTTGGGGGTGTGCCATCAGAACGGCACCTCCTCATCGGCGAACTCATCGCCGTAGTCCTCTCCATCCGACAGCGGGATCGCCCGCTGCTGGCGGGCCGCCGCCTCATCGGAGCGGTAGGCCTGCTCCGCCGCTTCGATCCAGGCGGGGTCGGTGCCCTCGCGGATGCTCAGCGGGCCGTAGAAGCCGATCGTGACGTTGCGCGGCACCGCATCGGCGGCCGCCTGGTCTTCGATCTTGGGGCCCTTGGGGTTGCCGTCCTGGTCGTACTGCTGAGCCCAGCGGGTCTCCAGCACCAGCACATCGCCCACATTCAGCCGGCCGCGGCGGTGCTGGCGGCGCGCCTCGATCCACTCGCCAAAGCCCTTGGCCTTGAGGATCAGCCGCACCCGATCCCCCGGGGCTGGCACCCCGCCCTCATCGCCGATGCGGGCCTCCATCGTCGTGCCTGGCATGGCGATCGCATGCACGACCATCTCCTGCTTGACCTTGGGCCGGCCCTGGCGGTCGGTGCCGTTGGGGATCGGCTCCATCGCTCCGCTGCTGAGGTTCTTGCGCAACCGGTCGCGTTGCTCCGGGCGCACGATCGCCGGATAGGCCACTTCGCCGAGGCGCTGCTGACGGATCACCGGCGCCGCGATGCGGCTGCCGTCGTTGAGTTCAATCGCCATGGGAATCGCTCGAAACAGTGGACGTGGATAGGGGAAGCAGGGGATCGAGGCCGGCGCCAAGCCGCAACAGGTGATGGGCGGCGCCGGAGAGGCTCAGCTGGTGCTCGGCCGACAGCCGCCGCACCTGCCGGTAAACGTCGCTGTGCACGCAGACGCACAGGTAGTGGCGGCCGTGCTGCGACCGCGGCTGGGGCCTGGCGTAGGCGCGGCGGCAGACGCTCATGGCGTGCCCCCGCCCAGCTCGCGCTCGAACACGTCGATGAAGTCCTTGTGGCGCCGCTGGGTGATGCGGTCCTTGATCGTCCGATCCGTCCGGGGCACCTGGAAGTGGTGGCGGAACTCGATCGTGAACCGCTTGCGCGCCTCCTGAGGCATCGCCCCGAGGAACTTGTGCAGGGTGGCGATCTCCTCGTCCGACAGGGGCTCCAGGCCGGAGTCGCCGGCTTCCGCCCCATCCGGAGCACCGGTGTCCCACTCGTCCTCTAGAGACTCAGGGTCGTCAGCAGCGGGGGCGGGGGTGGCTGCGCCGGTGGCCGTTGAGGTCGCGCCCGTGGCACTTGGCTCCAGCGGCTGCGACTGTTTCGGCTCGATAGTCCGAGGAGAGTTGCCCACAGGAATGCCCAGCAGGCCCGCCAGCAGGGAAGCGGTGAGCGCATGCCAGGTCGCACTGCCCTCCTGGGGCGCCTGGGCCTCGCTGAACTCCTCGGCGCCGCCGCGGTGCCGCAGGGTCACCCGCAGCACTTCATGTTCCTCGTTGATCAGCTTCTGGGCGCTGAACGAGAAGCCCAGGGCAAAGGCCGGCGCCGCCGCCTGAACAACCTCCTGCATGGAGGTGTCGGCGATGGCGGCCATCTGGGACTGGAACTGGGCCAGG
>JBIIIX010000367.1:0-2758 GCA_044234415.1 Cyanobium sp. | reverse complement strand
AATCCCCGTCCCGGCCGGCCCTTCGAGATCAGCATCAAGCTGCCGGAGTTCACCTGCAAGTGCCCCTTCTCCGGCTATCCCGACTTCGCCGTGCTGGGCTTGCTCTATCAACCGGGCCCGCGGGTGCTCGAACTTAAGGCGATCAAGTTGTACGTGAATCGCTATCGAGATCGCAGCATCTCCCACGAAGAAGTGGCCAACCGCATCCTCGATGACCTGGTGGAGGCTTGCGATCCGGTGTGGATGGAACTCACTGCCGACTTCAACCCCCGCGGCAACGTCCACACCGTTGTGCGTGTCAGCCACGGAACGCGCCAACCCTGCTGAAGGGGCATCGCGGCCGCCCCAGCCCCCCATTCGGCGTCCGATGCAAAGCCATGGCGGTTGAGGAGCGGCAAGCGCTGCCGAAATCAGGGGGTTGGCCATCCTGGCTGCCCCTATCGGCTGCCCCCCGTTGTAAGCGACGCGGGCGGGAGCGGCTTCAGGCCTCCTCGCCAGCCCCTAACGGGCCATCCAGCAGGCCTGCAGCGGGCTCCCGAAGCTGCACCTCCAGCCCCGCTTGGGCCAGCAACGGCGGCAGCTCGGAGGCGAGGGCGGGAAGATTGCGATTGCACAGACCGGCCAGATGCAGGCGGCCCAGCGCTGGTTCGGCCACAGCCCAGAGCTGGCGCGTGGCCACCAGGCTCAGGCCACCCCCCAGCAATGCCACAGCAAAGCCGGCGTAGACCAAGGGCACGCCGGGATCCCGCTTCAGCAAGATGCCGCTGGCCGGCAGCACCGAGATCAGGCGAACCGGCAGGCCGCGAACCTCCAACGGCTCTCCACCCGGCGAGAGCCGACCCAGCAACGTCCCATCTGTGCCGTAGACATCGGCGGGGCCCTGCTCGCTGGAGAGGGCCAGGAACACCGGATCGCTGCCATCCGGCCGGGTGGGTAGGGCGACGCCCCACACCTGCTCGCCCAGCTGGGGGAAACTGCTGAGCGGCACCTGCAGCACCGGGCTGCGTCCCAGCTGAAGGTTCAGCGCCGCCAAGGACCAGTCGGCCTGATACAGCGTGAGCCCCCGATGCCGCAGCGGATGATTCACGCTGATCTCCGCCGGCAGCGCAGCCGCCTTCGGAGCGGGGCTCGCCGCCGAGGCCGGCGGGATCAAGCGCAACCGCGAGCGGAACTGTTCGGGTCGGCCGGCTGGATCACGCTCGATCGCGAAGTCGTCCAGGGCGATCGTGAGCTGGGGAGTGCCGCGGCTGTCCATCAGCTCCAGCTCGCGGCCGGGCGCCAGGAATTGCTCAAGACGCTGGCCCGCCAAGGCCCCCCAGGCCGCTCCCACCAACAAGATCACCAGCCCGGCATGCACCAGGAGCGGGCCCACCCGGCCAAGGATGCCGCGACGGGCAGCCAGGCGCTGGGGCTGGAGCCGCACCTGCCAGCCGCCTGCCCGCAGGATTGTCGCCAGGCGCTCGAGGGCCCCATCCGGTTCGGCGCAGGTTGTGGTTTGGGCCAAGGCCAACTTGCTGAGCTGGCGCGGCGAGCGGTAGTCGATCCAGCGCAATGAGGCCTGCAGCGCCGGCCACTGGCGCCGCCAGCTGCACAACACCAGGGCGAGCCCAAGCCAAGCCAGCAAGGCCAGGAACCAGCCGCTGGAATACACGTGATCCAGCTGCAGGGCCAGCACGGCGTCGCCTCGCAGCAGCCCCAGCCAGGGCTGGGCGTCATAGAGGCGGTGGTAGATCTCCAGGGGTTCCCGCTGGGGGATCGCCGTGCCGATGCCGCTGGCCAAGGCCAGCAGCAGCAGCAGCACGATCGCCAGGCGCAGGTCTGAAATCAGCGCCAGCAGTCGCGTCAGGCTGCGTTGTACGCCCGCCGGTGCGGCGCTCATGGGATCTGGGCCAGCAGGGTGAGTGCGCCGGTGGTCAGCAAGACGACGCCGCTGAGGGGAGGCACCCAGCTGCCGATCTGGCGCAGTTGCAGCAGCCGCGGCAGGCTGGCGGCCGCGGTGCCGGCTAACAGCAGGGGCAACACCTGGCCGGCGCCGAAGCTGGTGAGCAACGCCATGCCCACCAAGGGCCTGCCGTTTTGGGCCATCCAGGCCAGAAGCACCGCCAGAACTGGTGTGGTGCAGGGTGTGGCCGCCAAGCCGAAGGCCAGGCCCGCCGCCACGGGCGCCAGCGGGGCCGGCACCCGGCGACGCCATTGCTCCGGATCCGGGCCGGCCGGCAGGGGCAGGCGCAACAGACCCAGCAGGTTGAGCCCCATCAGCACGGCCACCACCGCCACCAGCAAGGGGATCTGGCTCGGCAGGCTGCCGTACAGACGACCCATCAGGCCGCTGGCCAGCCCCAGCAGCACTAGCGCGGCAACGATGCCTGCACTGAAGCTGATGCTGCGCTGCCAGGGCGCCTGACGCTGGCCGTCAAACCCCGCCAGGTAGGCCAGGGTGACCGGCAGCAGCGACAGGGAGCAGGGGCTGATGCTGGTGAGCAATCCCCCGGCGAAGACAAGGGCCAGGGTGAAGGGGCCTGGCTGGGCCAAGGACCCGCGCAACACCTGTTCGCTGGCACGGGCCAGGTCGGCGAGCAACAGCCCGGGGCTGAGCATGGCCACCGCAAATAAGGAGGTCAGCCTATCGGTACGGGCCGGGGGCGGCGGCGACGGGGCCGCCCCGTTTCCAAGCCGGTGGATTCGAGGGCGCAGCGAATGATCAACCCAGCGGTGAGCAGGCTGCTGAGCAACGAGTTGCCGCCGTAGCTCACCAGCG
>JBIIIX010000082.1:0-10844 GCA_044234415.1 Cyanobium sp. | reverse complement strand
TGGTCAAGACCATCCCTGGGGCAACCTGTCTTGGCTGAAGGAGTCCTCGCAGGCGCCCCGCCGCTTAAGGCCTCCTGCCCCCAGGCCTCCTGACGGGGGCGTTTTGGCTGACAAGCGGCCTGACTGGCCGCGGCCTGGCAAACAGCGGCCTGACTGGCCGCGGCCTGGCGTGCGCCATCCAGAACGCCCCACCGCCTCAAAATCTGCGCAGCAAGGCAACTCTTTGCTCCGGCTGCAACGCCCTAGAGCTGATGGGGCACGCTTCAAGCCAGCAGCCGAGGTGGTAAAGATCTCATGCTGCAGCGTCGTGACACCGCCAAGCGATCTCGATCAGGATCCCGGCGTTCAAGAGTGCGGATTGGCGCCTGTGGGAGGCGGGGGAGAGGAGCCTGAGCCCGTCAATGTCCCTGAGCCTGGCCACGCCAGCCAAGCATTGGTGGCTTCTGCCACACCCATCAACTCGCAAGGCGGGCCTATCCGGTCTGGACAACGATCCCGTGACTTGGCTATGTTGAAGCCGTTGAGGACATCCACCATGCTCACCGGTTCTGATTTGCTGCTCAAGGTCAAGGAAGTCGGAGACGCCTCGAAGTCCGAGCTGGTGCGCAGCTGCGGCTATGTCAGCACCAAGAAGGACGGCAGCGAGCGGCTCAACTTCACCGCCTTCTACGAAGCCCTGCTCGACGCCAAGGGCATGAACATCGGTGCCGGTGGCCGGGGTAAGGGCTCCGGCAAGCGGGGCCGCGATCTCAGCTTCCAAGCCAAGGTGCAGTTCAATGGCAACCTGATGGTGGGCAAGGCCTACACCGCTCAACTGGGCTTCAAACCCGGTGATGAGTTCGAAATCAAACTCGGCCGCAAGCAGATCCATCTGGTGCCCCTCGGCGCTGAGGACGACGAGGAGTGATCCCCGTCGAAGCTTGACGCGAGCCAGGCTTCTGCTAACCCCCCACCGGCAAAACCCGAACCCTGGGGGGCGAAGACGTGAAGCACCCCGTCAGCACAATCGGTAACGGCAACTCAGCTCCCTGCCCAACAGCGGGGTCGTCGTTGCCTTTGCGTGCAGATCGTTCACCGCGTTGAGTGCTGAGGCTGAGCCAGCTCACGGGCGCACCAGCCGGTTGGCCTCGATTGCGGACAAGGCGCGGCAGCTGAAGCTCCGCCGCGCCATTCGTTCTGGGCCGAACTCTGGTTCCTGATCGAACGGCTGTGGTCGCTCGGACGACCACCCTTCGCCGGCGACCATCTCAGCCCTCAGCTCCCGGTTCCCAACCCTCAGCCCTCAGCGCCCGGTCGCCAAGGAGGGCCGCAAATTCTGCAGACCCTTGAGAAACATCGGAATAAACTGATCCACCAACTTCTCAGGCTTCTCCTGCCACACCCGCTTGGCAGCCAAAAAACGGGATTTCTGGAGATCTTGAGACAGCAAGGCTTCCGGCAGCCGCTCCAGCAGGTAGGCAGGCCGCTCCCAGACAGGCATGGTGTTGGCGATTTCCACCAGATTGCCGAGCCGTCGCAGTTCAGCGCCGGCGGTGATGTCCATACCGGCCTCGAATGCTGCGTGCTCGATCATCGCGTACTTGAGCTTAGCGGCATTGACGCGCTGGCGATGGTCCGGGCTCTGGCTGGCAAAATGGCCAAGCCAGCGGCTGCCCCAGCGCACATGGGCGGCCTCTTCGGGCAGGATCTTTTCTAGCGTTTCACGAATGGCAACGTTTTCTTCCGTCGCCGGGGCCTGGCGTAGGGCGGCGATGTGGGCCGCAAACGCCTGACAGCCGCGTTTCTCGGTGGCATTGATCACCGCCAGGGCGGCGATCAGCGAGTCTTCGATCTTGGAATCGGGGCCGAAATCGATCAGGCGGTTGAGTTGGTCGATGTAGGAACCACCTTGCAGATTGGCGATCTCCTCACCCATGTCCACCAACAGATCCGTGAGCCAAGCCGCATGGCGAGCCTCGTCTTGGATGTGGTGGGAGATCTCCCGAACCAACTCGCGCGGCTTGCCATTCAGCGCCTCGATCAGAACGGTGAGCTCTTGACAAGAGCGCTGCTCGTTGAAGCGATAGCTGTTCAGGAACAGCACCTGCACCGAACGCTGCTTGACCACCTCCACCATCATCTGGCGTGCGCTCACGGTGTTGAGGATCTTGCGGGGGTAAGTGACGGCCATCCCTGGGCTGAAATGTTAAGAAGCCCTACGGTAACCAGATTGACCGCCCTGGGGTGAGGTCGGGTCAGCACCCAGCACCCAGCACCCAGCACCCAGCACCCAAGCCGAGGGCTCGTGGGTCAACGCTGCCCCTGATCGCTGCCGTTTATGCAGTCGTGCCCGTGAACGCAGTCCTGCCCTCCAACGCAGTCCTGCCGGTCAACGAGGCCCAGGGGCGCGTTCCATCAGCGCAGGTGCTCGCCAGACGCAGCGGGGATGGGGTACGGGGCTTGCGGATCCAGCTGAAGGGCCTGGCGTCGAGGAGGACACAAACGTCCATCACCCCACCGCCTCTCCCCCCACCGCCTCTCACCCCGCAGCCGCCAGGGCCCGCACCACATCGCCGCGGGTGAGCACGCCCGCCGGCTTGCCGTGCTCGTCCAACACGAACAGCCGTTGCACCTTGGCCTCATGGAGCTGGCGGGCGGCCTCGGGCAAGGACGTGCCAGCGGAGCAGGTGTGCACTTGCGCATTCATCACATCGCCAACGCTGTTGCCCAGCACCTGATGAACTTGCTTGTCCCAGGCGAGCGGATTGCGGAGATAGATCACCGCATCCAGCAGCATCACGTAGGGCCCGGCATCGAAGCCGCTCTCGCGAACCATCAGGTCCTGCTCGCTCAGCTCTCCCACCAGGATTCCCTCGCTGGACACCACCGGCAGACCGCTGATGTGGTGAGCGCTGAGCAGCTGCACCGCATCCTGCAGCGGCGTGTCCTGGCGCACGCTGATTACCGGGGTGGTCATCACCTCAGCCACGGAACGCTCAACAACCATGCGGTTCTCCTGGATGGGGGCATTCTGCCGCCAGGCAGGATGCCGCGATCCCGCCCGCCCGCGTTGCGCCGCCTCGCTGATCTGCTCACCGTGCTAAGGGCCCTGCTGGGACTGCCGTTGTTGCTGGCGCTGCAGGCGGGCTGGCAGGGCTTGGCCTGGATCCTGCTGCTGTTGGGCGGCCTCAGCGATGCCCTCGACGGCATCCTGGCGCGGCGCGCCGGCGGCGGATCCGTGTGGGGCGCCCGCCTCGACCCCCTCACCGACAAAATCTTGCTGAGCGCACCCTTGCTTTGGCTGGCAGGCCAGCCGGCGACCTCTGCTCACCTGCCGCTGTGGGCTGTTTGGCTGTTGTTGGCCCGCGAGCTGTTGATCTCCGGTTGGCGGGCGGGCCAGGGGAGCGGCGGGCCCGCCTCGCCAGCTGGTAAGGCGAAGACGATCCTGCAGTTCGCCTCGCTCCTGCTGTTGCTGTGGCCAAGCGGTTGGAACCTCGGCCTCGCCGCGGCGGCCGGGGGCGACTTGGCGCCAGCGGTGCTGCTGCCGCTGATCGGCTGGTGGCTGTTTTGGCCATCGCTGCTGCTGGCCTTGAGCTCCGCCTTGGGTTATCTGCGGCCGCGCCGGGGGCAAACCCCTTGACATGAACCCCGGCTTGCAGGGTTAGGGGGCCGCTGCCGCCGCAACAACCCCTGCTCGCGGGTCGGCGGATGCCAGGGAGCCCGGCTGGCCCGGATTCCCCCTGAGGGCAAGCCAGCGGACCGACTCAGGCGCCGATCAGAGCCGCGTCGCCGCTGAAGTCGGGCTCGCCGGCCGGCCGCTGGGCATGCTCGCGGGTCCAACTGTCCACCAGGGTGGCCTCCAGGTCGTAGGCCGGCTCCCAGGCCAGTTCGCGCCGCAGCCGGGTGATGTCGGTGAGGAAGTGAGCCAGGCGCAGCGGGAAGGCCTTACGGGCCTTGGGATCGAGCACTGCCGGATCAAAGCTGCGGATCTCCACGCTTTGCGGATCCTTGCCGCAGGCCCGTGCCGCCGCCCAAACCAACCCCCGGAAGGTCACCCCCTGGCGGCCGCTGCAGTTGTAGATGCGGTTGGTGGCGGCATCCACCTCAATGCAGCGCGCCATGGCCGCCGCCAGGTCCTCCACATGGCCCAGCTGGGTGATCGTGCTGCCATCGCCGGGCAACGGGATCGGCCGGTTGTGACGCAGGCGATCGAAGAACCAGCCCTCGATCGAGTTGTAGTTGCCAGGGCCGACGATGTAGGTGGGTCGAAAGCTGGTGAACGGGATCCCCTCGTGCCGCAACCAGTCCTCGGTTTCGGCCTTGCCGGCGTGGCGGCTGGCGGGGTCGGTGGGGGAGTCCTCATCCAGGGGCCAAAGTTCGCTGTCGGCGTACACGCCGGCCGAACTCACGTACACGAACCGGTGCGAGGGGGCCCCGGTCACCGCCAGGGTGCGGCGGCTGTCCTCCAAGGTGCGGCCACAGCTGTCCACGATCACCTCAAACGAACGCCCGCTGAGCTGGGCCAGAGCCTCGGGATCGTTGCGGTCGCCGCTCAGGTGCTCCACCCCCTCGGGCAGGGGCTGACGGCCGCGGGTGAACAGGGTGAGCGTGTGACCCGCCTCCAGCAACCGCGCCACCAGCGGGCGCCCCACGAAACGGGTGCCCCCCATCATCAAGATCCGCATGGCTGAGCCCATCAACGCGCGGCCATTCAAGCGAGGGGCCGACACCCTTTGGCCGCGGCCTGCCCTCCAGGAGCACAGAAGCGACACACCGCCCAGCCATCGCCGCCGCCGGCACCTGCCGCGGGGGCAATAGGGCGGCAACGGGGCTGGAATGATGGAATCAATCCAGCGTCGCCCCAATGGACGTCATCCCCGCCATCGACCTGCTCGGCGGCCAGTGCGTGCGCCTGCACCAGGGGGATTACGACCAGGTGACCACCTTCAACGACGACCCGTTGGCCCAGGCCCTCAGTTGGCAGGGACAGGGGGCAACACGGCTGCACCTGGTGGACCTCGATGGCGCCCGCAGTGGCGACGCCGTGAACGAAGCGGTGGTGCGGCGGATCACCGAGGCGCTAGCGATCCCGGTGCAGCTGGGCGGCGGCGTCCGCACAGCGGAGCGGGTCGAGGCTTGGCTGGCCTGTGGTCTGGATCGGGTGATCCTCGGCACCGTCGCCCTGGAGCAGCCGGAGCTGGTGCGGCAGCTGGCCCGCCGCCATCCCGGCCGCATCGTGGTGGGCATTGATGCCCGCGCTGGCCGCGTCGCCACCCGCGGCTGGCTGGAGGAGAGCACCGTGCAGGCCACAGCCCTGGCCGCCAGCTTTGCGGACAGCGGAGTCGCCGCGATCATCAGCACCGATATCGCCACCGACGGCACCCTGGCTGGCCCGAATCTGGAGGCGCTGCGGGCCATGGCCGCGGCCAGCCCAATCCCACTGATCGCCTCCGGCGGCGTCGGCTGCCTCGACGATCTGTTGGCCCTGCTGGCCCTGGAACCGCTCGGGGTGACGGGGGTGATCGTCGGCCGGGCGCTCTACGACGGACGCGTGTCGCTGGCCGAGGCCTTGCAGGCGATCGGCCCGGAGCGGCTGCAGGACCCCTTGGAGCTGACGCTGGCCTGATGGCGTGGCCGGGGTTTGCTGGGCCCGCTCCAGCCGCCGCGATACCCCGGCCAGTCCCGTGCTTTTCAGGTTCGGCCCCTTGCCGAGCCGCAGGCGCGTGATCCGGATTCGAAGCGGGACGCGGAGATAGGACTCGAAGCGGGACGCGGAGAGGGGTCGCCTTCCGCGATGACGACCGCAACGTCCCCGGCGACGGGATCTATCCCAGCGCTGGTGGCAGCGCCGCCTTGCTGGAGGCCCGCGTGGGGCACTACGAACGGGCGAGCAGGCCTGTGGCGATTGCTTTATAAATGTGAAAATGCTTTATGGCCGTGGCCCTTGCCACCGGTGCGACCAAGCTGCCGAGATCTCCACGCTCGGCCCGGGCCAACTCCAGCGCTCCCGGCGACGCCGAATCCACCCCCGCTAGCAATGAGGCCGATCCGGCAGCCGGCGATGGAGTTGCTCATGCCTACCACCGTTGCCGCAAGCTTGGCATGCGGCTCAGCCGCCAGCGCCGCATGGTGTTGGATCTGCTCTGGAGCGAGAAGAGCCATCTCAGCGCCCGCGACATTTTCGAGCAGCTCAACCGGATGGGGCGCAACATCGGCCAGACCTCCGTGTACCAGAACCTCGAAGCGCTCCAATCCGCCGGGGTGATCGAATGCCTGGATCGTGCCAATGGTCGGCTCTATGGCTATCGCGCCGATCCCCATAGCCATATCACCTGCCTCGACAGCGGCAGCATCGAAGATCTGGATGTTTGCCTTCCGGAGGAGCTACTGCGGCAGATCGAACACCGCACCGGCTATCGGATCGAGAGTTACACCCTCAATCTCTGTGGCCGGCGCGCCTGAACCCCTGGCTCGGCCTGAGCGCCGCTGCACAGGGGCCCCTGCGCTGCGTGCAAGCGGCTGCGCCAGCGGCGTGGCCTCAGATCCGAAGGCGTGGCCCGCGGGGTCGCGGCGAGGCCGCGGCTCCACCCACGATTCAGCCCCGGGGTCCGGGGTCTCGCTGGATATGGCACCCGAGCTGGAGAAAGCCCGATGAGGCTTGTAACGTTGTGCAGCGCCACCAGGTCTGTGCCCACCGCAGAAGACCGCATCTCACCACAGCTGCTTCTGTTCGCGGATCCGTTGGAGCGCGAGGGGTTGATGGCCTGGCTTGGCCGTGGCAGCGAGTGGGCGCCGGTGCAGAGCGTGGAGGACCTCAGGGGCGCCCCGGCCCTGGTGATCTGGAGCCTCAGCGGCTGTCCCGCCCCCGACATCCTCGGCGAGGAGCTTCAACGCCTGCGGGAGCGTTGGCAACCGGCGCCGGTGCTGCTGCTGCTTCCAGTTGGCCACGGCTACCCCAAGGAGTGGCTGCTGCGGCTGCCGGTGCAGGGTCTGCTGGAGCGTCCGGAGCCTGAGAGGTTGGGCACGGCCGTTCGCACCCTGCTGGAGGCCGGTCGCTTCGTCAGCCTGGAGGGCACCCAGGCGATCGAGCGCCAGGATCCCCTCCCGCCGATGGGGCTTGGGCGCTGGCTCTTGGTCAGCGGCTTGCAGCAGATCGACGCCGAACTGGCCGTTTGCCAACGGCTGCTCCGCAGCAGCTCGGGCGATGGCTGGGCTGGGCTGTTGCTCCAAGGGCGGCGTCGAGAGCTGGAGGCCGCCCGGGGCTTGCTGCTGTGGCTGTGGGGGCCCGCCTGGCTGGCTTTCGGCCTCAGCGAGCACGACACTGGCCTCCAGTCGGACGGCGCGTCGCCCTCGGATGTCGCGGGCGTCGTTAGCCCACCGACCAGCACTGGCTCCCCCGGCAGCACTGGTTCCCGCTCCAGCACTGGCTCCCGCTCAAGCACTGGCTTCCTCGGCAGTGGCTCCCGCAGCAGTGGCTCCCGCAGCAGTGGCGGCATTCAGCTCACCCTGCGCCGCCGCGGCGCCGACGGGCTCTGGGAAGCCCTGAACGAACGGCTGCGTCGGGTGGCCTCCGCCGGACCCGACAACCGCAGCGGCCAGCTGTTAGCCCTCGATGGCCTCAGGCCCGAGCGCCGCAGCGAACTTCTGCTGGCGCTGCTGCAGCAGTTCGACCAACTGCGCCTGCGGCTGCTGGACGAAGATCTACGCGGGCCGCGGATGCTGGAGCGTTGGCGTGATCGCCAGCAGGAGCTGCGCCGCCAGGCCCTGCGCCAACTGGCTGGCAGCTACGTGCAACTGCCGCTGCGGGGCAGCCTGCAGCCGGTGGCTGAATCGCTGATCCAAGGCGCATCGCTGGCCTACGACGATCCAGAACTGCCGGATGCCGAACCGATGCTGGCGCCGCTGGTCCAGGCCCAGCCGCTGGTGATCGAAGGCCGCCTGCTGCCGCCCGATGAGCCGGAAGCACTCCTGTATCTCGAGATGCTGCTGGCCAACTGGTTGGTGCGCAGCGCTGAACTGATCTGCGCCGAGTTGCTGGTGGCTTGCGCCGATTGGCCGGAGCTGCGCCGCTATCTGCTGCGCCCCGAGTTGCTGGCCACCCGCAATCTCGAACGGCTGCGCAACCAACTCAACGCCCAGCAGCGCTGGAGCCGCTGGGTTGAACAGCCGGTGCGCCTCTACGAAAGCCGCCGGGCCCTGTTTCATCTCGCCGATGGCGCCATCGAGGTGGTGGCGATCACCGAGCCCCGCGATCAAGAGCTGCGCAGCCTGCCCTGGCCCCAGCAGCTGGTCACCTTGCTGCTCGAGAGCCGCGATGTCCTGGCGCCCCAGCTCCGCAGCCTGCTGCGCGGGGCCGGCGATCTGCTGGCGATGTTGCTCACCCGTGGCATCGGCCGGGCGATCGGCCTCATCGGCCGCGGTATCGCCCAAGGCATGGGCCGGGGGCTCGGGCGGAGCTGACACGCTTCCCAGTGGCAACGGACCGGAGCCAACAGCCCGCAAGCCACAGCCCGCACGCCAACAGCCCGCAAGCCTCATAGCCCGCACGCGACACCTCGCACGGGACAGCCCGCACGCGACACCTCGCACGCGACTGCGCAGAGGGCATGGCGCCACAATGGCCCCAGCCTTGCGCCGCCCTTGCCCGCTCCGTTCCCCTGGCTTCATCGCCTCATCACCCGCCTGGGGGCCTGGCTGGGCCTGTTGTTGCTCTTGAGCGGCATGCTGACCCTGGCCCCTCGCGCCAGCTGGGCAGCCCTCGACAACGATCGCTACGACGGCAACATTTACGCCCTTTATGCCGGCAATGGTTCCCTGGTGCCACCCCGCAGCACCCTGGCCCAGTCCCTGGCTGCCCAACGGGTCACTGTGTTGGTCTTCTACCTGGACGACAGCGCCGCCAGCAAGCGGTTCGCCGCGGTGGTGTCGGAGCTGCAGCGGGTCTGGGGCCAGGCGGTGGAACTGATGCCGCTGGTGACCGATCCGCTCCAGAACCGACCCGATGGCGGCGCCACGGATCCCGCCCACTACTGGAGCGGCCTGATCCCTGAGGTGGTGGTCCTCGACCGCACCGGCACGCTGACCTACCGCGCCGCGGGCCAGGTATCGGTGGACCCGATCAATCAAGCGATCAGCAAGGCCACCGGCATTGCCCTGCCGGCCACGGCGAACGCCCAGTCGGTCACCGAAAGCTTCAACGAGCTCAACAGTGAAGTGGTGAGCCTGAAGCCATGAGCGAGGAAGCCCATCCCAACCGCCTGGAACGCGACAGCCTCGGCGAGGTGCCGGTGCCGGCGGAGCGGCTCTGGGGTGCGCAGACCGAACGCTCGCGCCACCATTTCGCCTACGGCCAGCGCATGCCGCTGACCCTGGTCCACGCTTTCGGCCAGCTGAAGGCGGCCTGCGCCGAGGTCAACGGCGCCCTGGGCCGCCTGGATCCAAGCCTGGCGGCGGCGATCGTGGCCGCCGCTGAGCAGGTGGCGAACGGCGAGCTGGATGGCGAATTCCCCTTGAGCGTGTGGCAAACGGGGTCTGGCACCCAGACCAACATGAATGCCAATGAGGTGATTGCCAATCGCGCGATTCAGATCCTGGGAGGCCAGCTGGGCAGCCAGAAGCCGGTGCATGCCAACGACCATGTGAACCTCAGCCAGTCGAGCAACGACACCTTTCCCACCGCCATGCATCTGGCGGTTTACGAGCGGCTCCAGCACGGCCTGATTCCGGCGCTGGAAGCGTTGATGGCGGCCTTGAGCAGCCAGGCGGCCAGCCATGCCGACGTGATCAAGCTGGGCCGCACCCACCTCCAGGATGCCGTGCCGTTGCGGCTGGCCCAGGAGATCGGCGGCTGGGTGGCCCAGCTGGGGTTGGCGTTGCAATCGATCCGCCAGAGCCTGCCCCAACTGCAGCAGCTGGCGATCGGCGGCACGGCGGTGGGCACGGGTCTGAATGCGCCTGCGGGTTTCGGGGAGGCGGTGGCGGCGCGGCTGAGTGAGCGTCTGGGCCTGCCTTTCTGCAGCGCCCCCGATAAGTTCCAAGCCTTGGCCGGCCATGAACCGCTGGCGGCGGCCCACGGAGCGCTGACCGTACTCGCTGGCAGCCTGCTGAAGATCGCCAACGACATCCGCTGGCTGGCCAGTGGGCCCCGCTGCGGCCTGGGCGAGCTGGTCCTCCCTGAGAATGAACCGGGCTCATCGATCATGCCCGGCAAGGTGAATCCCACCCAATGTGAGGCCGTCACCATGGTGGCGGTGCAGGTGATGGGTAACAACACCGCCGTGCAGATGGCGGCCAGTCAGGGCAACTTCGAGCTGAATGTGTTCAAGCCCGTGATCGCCCACAATGTGCTCGAAAGTGTGGAGTTGCTCTCCGGCGCCTGTGATGGGTTGCGGCGCTTTTGCATCGAGGGGTTGCGGGTGAACCGCAAACGCATTCAGGAGCTGCTGGATGGCAGCCTGATGCTGGTCACCGCCCTCACCCCCGCGATCGGCTACGACCGCGCCTGCCACATCGCCCGCCACGCCCACCAACATGGCCTCAGCCTGAGAGAGGCAGCCCTGGTGTTGGGTGAGATCAGCGCCGAGGAGTTCGACCGGGCGGTGCGGCCGGAGGCGATGGTCTGATACCACTTGCCGAATGGAATAGCACGGGTTGAACAGGGTGCCAGCGGCGGAACATGGTGCCAGCGGCTGAAGATGGAGCCAGCGGCTGAAGATGTTGCCAACGGCTGAAAATGCTGCCACTGGCTGAACATTGGGATCGGCCCGGATCAGGCGGGCTGAAAACGGTTGAGCTGCGGGTATGGCTTGAAGCCCTGGCTCGATGTAAACGATTCAGATTGAGATTTCGATAGCGCACTAAGCAAG
>JBIIIX010000366.1:0-2771 GCA_044234415.1 Cyanobium sp. | reverse complement strand
TGCAAGCCGCTTCGCAGCTGTCGATGCAGGCCGCTTCGCAGCTGTGGCCGGGGGGCGCCCTGTTGCCTCGGCTCCGGGGCGCTCTGCTGCCGTGCCTGCTGGCCGCCCTGTTGCTGCTGGCGATCCTGCCGCGGTTGCAGCCCCAGCCCGGCCCAGACGACCCTGTGCGCCAGCTCGCGCCTGGAGTTCGCGAGGTGCCGGTGCTGCTGCACGGGCGGCTGCTGGAGGATCCGCGCCCCCTGGGGGTGGCTCCTGATCAGCCCTGCAGGCTGTTGCTGCAAGCCAACGGCGGCACCACCGAGCTGCAACTCGAGCGTTGCGGCCGGCTGCAGCAGGGCTGGAGGGTGCGGCTGTGGGGCCAGCTGCGGCGTCCCCGGCCGGCGCCCCATCCGCTGCTGGCTGGTCCGGCCGAACGGCTGGCGCGCCAGGCGGTGTGGAGCCAGGTGCGGGTGAGCGAACTGCAGGTTCTGCAGCGGCCCGCCACGCCGATCGCCGACCTGCGACGGGCCATCGCCCAGCGCCTGATCGCCCATGCCGGGCCGGAGCGGGGAGGCCTGTTGGCGGCGTTGGTGATCGGCAGCGCCGTGGTGCCGCTGCCGGTAAGCCTGAATGAGAGCTTTCGCGCCTCTGGCCTCTCCCACGCCTTGGCGGCCTCCGGCTTCCACCTGACGGTGCTGCTCGGAGCCACGCTGGCGATGGCCCGGCCCTTGGGGCGGTTGCCGCGGCTCGGTTGCGCCGTTGGGGCGATCTTGCTGTTCCTGCTGCTGGCCGGCCCCCAGCCCTCGGTGGTCCGGGCCGTGCTGATGGGGGCCCTCACGCTGCTGTTGTTGGAGCTGGGCAGCAAGGGGCGGCCCTTGGGAATTCTGGCCCTGAGCGTGGTGGCGATGCTGCTGTTGCGCCCCGACTGGTTGCTGGATGTGGGCTTCCAGCTGTCGGTGGCGGCCACCGCCGGCCTGCTGCTCACAGCCCGGCCGCTGCAGGGCTGGATCGGCGGCCGGCTGGGGGTGCAAGAGCCGCGGCAGCTGGAGCCAGCGGGGCGGGGGGACGAGCCAACGGAGGCCCATGCCCAGGGTCAGTCGCAAGGCTGGAAGCGCTGGTTGGCGGAGAACCTGGCCGTGCCGCTGGCGGCCTGCATCTGGACCCTGCCCCTGCAACTGCTGCATTTCGGCGTGGTGCCCCTGTATGCGGTGCCCGCCAACCTGCTGGCGGCGCCGTTGCTGACGCCGCTCACCCTGGGGGCGATGCTGCTGGTGCCGCCGGCGCTGCTGCTACCCCAGGCGCTACCGCCGCTGGCCTGGCCGATCGAGCGGCTGGCGGATCTGCTGATCGCGATCGCCAACCTGTTTGCCCGGTTGCCCCTGGCCCAGTGCCGCACCGGCCGGCCGCTGCCGCTGCTGGTGCTGTTGCTGTCGCTCGGCCTCTTGGGGGTGCTGTTGCCGTCGCTGTCGCGGCGATGGCGCCGCCTGGCGTGGGGCCTGTGCGCGCTGGCGATGGCGCTGCAGTTGGGGGCGCTGGCGGGGGACCGGCTGCTGCTGGTGCACCAAGGGGCGGGGGCGGCGACGCGGGATCTGCTGATCGCCCGCCACCAAGGCCGCGCCGCCCTGATCGCCAGCCGCGCCGATGCGATCAGCTGCCGCCACGCCAGCCAGCTGGCCCTGGGGCTGGGGGTGGAGCGCTACGACTGGATGCTGCTGTTGGATCCTGTCGCGGCCTCCGATCCCCAGTGCTGGAAGCGCCTTGGAGGCCATCTGCTCGCCTATGGGGAGGACGGCATCCCGTTGCGGCCGGGAGAGTCGTTGAGCAGCGAGGGGTTGGCGGTGCAAGCCCTCAGCGCCGACAGCCACGCCCTGGAGCTGCGGCTGGGGCGCCAGCGCTGGACCTTGCTGCCCGATCGCCAGGCGCAATGGGCCTGGAGGGGGCGGGAGCAGCAAGCGACTGAGCGGCTCTGGCTTGGCTTTCAACCCCATCGCGGCGAAACGGCCCGCTGGCAACGGCAGCGGCCCAGCCCCCAAGCCGTGTGGGTGAGCGGCGCCGGGCCTGAACGGCGCGACTGGCCTCCGGGCTGGCAGGCCACCGGCCGCTCCGGCTTCCTGGAGGCCAGCGGTTGAAGCCCCCGGCCCAGGCTCCCTGGGCTGCACGCCCAACCCAAGGCCCCCAGCCTGAGGCGGAGCGAGTCCGTACACTGCCTTAACCCCGTGCCTGGGAGCACCCAGGCAACAGCGCGGCCATGCCGCTGTCGGGGGCCAGGGAGAGGTGGCTGAGTGGTCGAAAGCGAACGACTCGAAATCGTTTGAAGGGAAACCTTCCGTGGGTTCGAATCCCACCCTCTCCGTTTTCACAGGATCCGAAGGGATCCGCAGAAATCCTGAAACCGTTGCGGGGCAGTCGAACTGCCCTTTGGGATCGTCCGGGCAGATCCGCTGAAAGACCGCTACAGCCGCTGCGGATGACGGTATTTTTGACGGTATAGCCAGCTGGGTCCGGGTCTATACCGTCATCCTGCTTGCCAAACCGCCGACATCCCTCCCGCGCCAGCGTTCCGGCGCTGTCCGTCATGCTCAGTGACAAGGCGATCCAGGCCCTGCGCCCCGACCCGGACCGCCCGGGCACCAAGCACCACGACCGTGACGGCCTCTACCTCTGGATGGCGCGCTCCGGCTCCAAGACCTGGCGCAAGGACTACCGCTGGCAGGGAGCACGCCGCACCTTCACCATCGGCGCCTACCCGGCCGTTCGGCTCGCGGATGCCCGCAAGCAGGCCCTGGAGCTGA
>JBIIIX010000365.1:0-2780 GCA_044234415.1 Cyanobium sp. | reverse complement strand
TGCCAACTGCTCAGCTTTGCCCGAAGCCCAGCTTTGCCCGAAGCTCAGCTTTGCCTGAAGCTCAGCTTTGCCTGCTGAGCAGCTTTGCCCGGAGATCAGCCTTGCCTGCTGAGCAGCCTCGAGCTCTTTCGCCACCCCGCTGCTCCCAGCCGCTGGCACCGGCCGCAACGGCTGGTGAGCGTGGGGGTCAATAAGACCTGTTTCGTCCGCTCGCGCCGGCCAGCCTCGACGCCTTAACACCGAGCCAACGCTGCTTCGCCCATTGGGATTCTTCGTCCGGCTCACCGAGGCCATCGCCTCCCGTCAGTCTCTCTTGGTCACCGGGCTCGACCCGAACCCGGAGATGCTGCAGGCCTGGGCGTACCGGCGCGGCATGGGGGGACGCTCCTTCCTCTCCCAGGCCCGGCATTGGATCAAGACGGTGATCGAGGCCACCGCTCCCCACGTTTGCGCCTACAAACCCAGCCTTGGCTTCTACCAGGCCCTCGGCTCCACCGGCCTGGAGCTGCTGCGCGAAGTGCGCGAGCTGGTGCCATTGGACATCCCGTTGATCGTCGATGCCAAGCACGGCGACCTCAACAGTTCCTCGGCGTTGGCCTCCTACCTGTTCCGCAACCTCGGCGCCGACGCGGTCACCCTCTCGCCCCTATCGGGCCAAGACATCGCCGCCCCGTTCCTGTTGTACCCGGAGAAGGCGGTGGTGGTGACCTGCCACAGCTCCAACCCGGCCTCGCGCGTGCTGCAGCACTTCCCCAGCGAGGACAACCCCCTTTACCTGCGCATCGTGCGTGAAGCCCAGCTCTGGGCCACCCCCGAGCAGTTGCTGCTGGAGGTGGGCACCAGCGATCCGGCGATCCTGCAGCGGGTGCGGCGGGAGGCGCCGGAGCGCTTTCTGATCCTGCGCAGCCTTTGGGCCGAGGAGGATCGGCTCGATGCCCTGTTGGAGGCCGGGCTCACCCCCGACGCCGATGGCCTGCTGCTGCCCCTGCCCCAAAACCTGCTGGTGGAGGACGACATCGCCGAACGCGCCAATCGGCTCAAGCGACGCATCAGCGATCGCCGCGAGCGCTGGCTGGAGGCCAGTCAGCTCACCCGGCGGGACAGCTGCACGCTCTGGCTGCCGGGCCAGGCAGCCGCCCCGGGCGCCAGCGACACAGGCGCCAGCGGCAGGGGCACCAGCGGTGCGGGCACCAGCGGCACCAGCACCAGCGGTGCGGGCAGCAACGATGCAGACAGCAGTGGTGGGGACAGCAGAGGCGCGGCCGGAACGGCGGCGGCAACGGTTGGCACCAGCGGAACGGCGGCGGCGCCCGGTTCAGGGGCCGACCCATCGCCCAGCAGCAGGTCCGAGTTGGAGAGCGATCCCTTGGCCGCTCTGATCATCGACCTATTCGATATCGGCTGCCTGTTGTTCGGCGAATACGTGCAGGCGTGTGGCGAGGTGTTCAAGTACTACATCGATCTGCGCCAGATCATCTCCGATCCCAATCTCTTCCATCGGGTGTTGCATAGCTATGCCGAGAAGCTTGAAGGGCTGGAATTCGAGCGCATCGCCGGCATTCCCTACGGCTCCTTACCCACGGCCACTGGCCTCTCGCTGCAATTGCATAAACCCTTGATCTACCCCCGCAAGGAGGTCAAGGCCCATGGCGCCCGCCGCTTGATCGAAGGGGATTTCGAAGAGGGTGACCGGGTAGCGGTGGTCGACGATATTTTAATTAGCGGCGGCAGCGTGCTAGAGGGCATCGCCAAGTTGGAGAGCTCCGGCCTGGTGGTGCGCGATGTGGTGGTCTTCCTCGACCACGGCGGCGACAAGGTGCAGGTGGAGGATCGCGGCGGCCGCCGCCGCCTGGAGCTGGCGGGCTATCGCTGCCATGCCGTCGTTGACATCGCCCGCATCACCGCCGTGCTGCACCGCGCCGGTCGGCTCACGGCCGGGCAGGCCCGCATGCTGGGACCGGCCAGCTCGTAGGCTGGCACTGCGCCCCCGCAACTCCCGGGCGCCACGCTTTCCCATGCCGAAGGCCGAAGGTCCGTCCGACGCCACCAGCGTCGCCCGGCCGGACAAATCCGCTGCCGCCACCAGCGCTCCCACGATCGGTGAATTGGAAGCCAAGTATTCGCTCTATTGCGAAGCGATGCGCCGCCTGCTCAAGGAAGGCCGCAGCCTGGAGGCGATCCAACGCACCCTCTGCTGGAGCCGCCTCGCCCAACTGCACACCTGTCTGCCCAGTCGTTACAAGTCCCCCGATTACCTCTGCGTGGTGCTGCGGCGCGATCTCGCCTGAAGCCGTGTCCAGCCACGGGGGCGCCGCCACCTCTCCATCGGCTTGCGCCAGGCTGCGATCTCGCCGCTACCGACCCCGCCGCTACAGCTCTCGCCGTGGCGTTCGTCGCCGCTGGAACCCGCCATGCCACCGCCTGGGATGCCCTCCGTTGTCCAGCGCAGCCGCGCTGACGCCCCCCGTTGGTCGGATCGCGACGCCGCCGGCCAGGCCCTGGCCGAGCAGTTGCGGCGCCGCCCGGAGCTGTCGCCCGCGTCGCTGCTGCTGGCCCTGCCCCGCGGCGGCGTGCCGGTGGCGGCGGCCATGGCCCGGCGCCTGGCACTGCCCCTGGCCACCTGGTCGGCCCGCAAGCTGGCGGATCCAGCCCAACCGGAGTTCGCCATTGGCGCCATCGCCCCCGGCGGGGTGGTGCTGTGGGACGTGCCTCCCGGGGGGCCATGGCCATCCCTGGAGCAACGCCAGCGGATCCTGCGCCGCCAGGGGGAGGAGCTCGCG